>CAMBPB010000002.1 GCA_945869465.1 Prosthecobacter debontii | reverse complement strand
GTATCCCTCACCAACGGGCTTTTCACCATCCCACTGGATTTCGGACCGGATGCGTTCAGTGGCGAAACGAGGTGGCTGGAGCTCACCATCGGTCCCGCTGGCGCACCGCCAGCGAACAACACGCTGCTTAGTCCCCGCCAATTGCTCGGCACGGTGCCCCCAACCACCTACGCCCGGAAAGCCGGAGCGGCGGTAACCGCCGACACCGCCACCTTTGCCACCAGATCCCAGGGGGCTGCCGTCGCGGATCTCGCTGATCTCGCCACTTTCGCCACCAGATCCCAGGGGGCTGCCGTCGCTGATTCCGCGGTCGTCGCTACCAAATCTTTGTCACTTGAGCCCGGAACCCATACCAACTCCGTCAACTTCGTTAATTCGGGGAACAGCTTTTCCGGAAGCGGTGCCGACCTCACATCCCTCAACGCCGGACAGTTGACCAGCGGCGTGGTGTCGGATGCCCGATTGAATTCCAATATCGCCCGCCTCACCGCAGATCAGGCTTTCACCGGAAACAATCATTTCCACAACCGGATCACCACCGGCTTGGACTTCGGCATCCCGGGGGCGATCACTTTCCGGCCACCCGACGGATTCGCCTATTTCCACATCGACAACGGACCGGCAGGAGGCCGGACCAACGGCAAGATGCGCTTCTCTTACGGAGGTTCTCCCGGTGACTTTCCAGTCATGACCCTGATGCAGGATCTCCGGGTGGGAATCGGCCCGACATCCCCTTTGCACCGGCTGCATGTCGGCGAGTCATCCGGCGCGGCCACCATCAATGCCGCCAGCCAGCGCTGCGTGGTGGAAGACGGGTTGACCTCGGGACGAGCGGCGTTCCTGGCCGTGGCGGGTCCGGCCCCCGCCGTCGGATCCCAGCGCGTCGAGGTGCAGATGGAAGCCAGCCAAAGCGGACTCGGATTCATGGGAACCGCCAGCAATCACCCGTTGGAATTGGTTACCGCGAACCAATCGCGCCTAGCGATCTCATCCGCCGGAAACCTGACGGTAAATGGCTCCGGCACCCTCAGCTTTGGCGCTGCCATCGGGCAGTTGGTCAATCTGGTCGGAAGCCTGTATGCCGTCGGCGTGCAGTCGGACACCCTCTACTTTCGCACCGGAAACCATTTCTCATGGCACCGGATTGGCATCCACAGCAACACCGCCCACGATCCCGGCGCTGGCGGGCTGGAACTCATGCGCTTGACCAGTCCGGGAAATCTCAACGTGCGCGGCAACGTGGTCGCCAACTCAGTGATCCTGAGCAGTGACCGGAACGCAAAAAAAGACTTCCGGTCCGTGGAGCCACAGTCTGTCCTTGATAAACTGGTGGCCTTGCCGGTGAGCGAGTGGTGCTACAAATCCGACCCCTCCGTCCGCCATCTCGGCCCGATGGCCCAGGACTTCCACGCCGCTTTCGGCGTAGGTCCCGACGACAGGCACATCGCCACTGTCGATGCGGATGGCGTCGCGTTGGCGGCCATTCAGGGGTTGAACGGAAAATTCGAGGATGAAATGGAGCGAAAGGACGACGAGATCGCCAGCTTGAAGCAAGCCATCACTGACCTGCGGCGCAGCGTCGAATCCCTCGCTCGCAAATCCGAAGGAGGTGCGAAATGAAACCCAGCCGCATTCCGGGAGTCCGCTGGATCCGGCCTGCCGCCGCCTGCTGTCTGCTGGTGTTCTATGACTCGAGCGCCGGGGAAGACTATCACGTCGACTGGTTCGCCATCGAAGGAGGCGGTGGCGAGAGTTCCGGCGGCGAATACTCCCTCAGCGGTGCAGTCAGCCAGCCCGAGTCTGGCGGTTCGATGTCCGGCAGTGACTTCAGCGTCGATGCCGGCTTCCTGAGCGTCATCACGGTGGAAGGCCCCCCGCTGAGAATCGCTCTCAGCGCGGACGCGACCATCACGGTCGCTTGGCAGTCTTCGTTCACCACCCATCCGCTGCAGCAAAGCTCCGATCTGACGCCGGAGAGCTGGGAGGATTCGGCATATCCAATCGCCGATGACGGTATCACCAAGTCCATCACCTTCACGGCGGCTCCGGGCAAGCTGTTCTTCCGCCTGATCAAGTAGCATGCAACGGGGGAAAGTTCCTTGCCGTTCGGGTCGTTGGCGATCTTGCGGTTCGTTCTTGCGAACACCTGTCCGGCTGCCGCTGCGTTCGCCGAGTCGCAACGCAGCCGGGCAAGCTGCCCGGGCACCGTGGCGCGGGCACCTGCGCGCCGCCCTGCTACAAACAGATCCGCCGGAACAGCACGTCTAGCGGGAGCTGCATGCCGACGAAAAAATCGCCGAATTCGGCGTAGCGGGCGGACACCTCGTCGAAGCGCATTTCATAGACGATCGACTTGATGTCGATGGTGTCCTTGGCCAGCAGGGTGACGCCCCATTCGTATTCATCAAGGCCGGTCGAGCCGGTGATGAGCTGGAGGATTCGGCCCGAATAAGTGCGGCCGACTCGGGCGTGGCCGGACATCAGCTCGCGGCGCTGCTCGTAGCTGAGGGCATACCAGTTGTCGGCCCCGCTGCGGCGCTTCGACATTGGATAGAAACAGATCACCGGCCAGTCCGGCAGCACCGGATAGAGTCGGTGTTTGAGATAGTGGGCCATCCGCTCGTCGAACTCCTTGAGCGCGGTTTCGAACTCTGGGGTGCCATCGGCCAGGCCTTTTTCCTCCACCAGCGTTTCCGCGGCGTATTGCTCGCGACTGGTGGTGTATTCGGAACTTTCCGTCTGCGAGAGATAGGAATACGCCGCGCTGAGGATCTCCGGCCCGAGCGAGAGGCCGAGTTGTTTCTCATAAGTGTTCGCCACCTGCAAGTCGGGTGTTAGAAGCATGAACCCGAGGTCCGCCTTGGGCGTCGCCACCGAGAAAATCAGCAGGTGGGTGTCGGGCGTGGCGCGGATTTCCTGCACCAACTCCGTGAGGCGGGTCTTGGCCTGGCGTTTTTCATCGTCGCCATACAGCGCCCATTGCGCGTGATCGACGTGATAGAACAAATGCATGACGTGCCAGCCTTCTCTGGGCACGATGGGAGTGACTTCTGATATGGGCATGATGATGGGGGTTCAGCGACGGTCGGTGGAGATGTTCATTTCGAAAAGTTTCTTGAAGGCGGTGCCCGCCGTATCCTCGGAAGGCGCCTCATACACCTCGATGGTCCACGGCTTGCTCTCGCCGGTGCGGTAGGCGGCATGCATTCCGAGATCGTCGAAACCCGCGGTCGCCGCGATTTTCAGGTTCCCAGCCTCGCGGACCGTGCGGGTGACCGCGTCGCCGATGACCGCGCGTTCCTCATTGCGGAACAGGATCCGGAGGGCTGCCGGACCGCCATCGACGGCGAGTTCGATGACCGGCAGGAGCTGGGTTCCACGGCGGAACGTATCCGGGGAAGCCCCTTGCATGATCGGCACGCGCCAATAACTCGCGGCGGATTTGATGGTGAGATGGCTGCCCTTGATCGGAAAATCGGTGACTTTCGCCCGTTCCGACTCCCGGGGCAGGCGATTGAGGGAGAACATGAAGATGCCCGCGCCGCCAGCGAGAAGGCAGCCGAGCAAACCCACGAGCCCGATCCGCTCGATTTTCGACAAGCCCAAATGCGGGCGCAGGGAGACAGGCACGGCGTTTTCACGCGCGACTGGAGAGAACTCGTCATCGCCAGCGGGCTTCAACTCGGCCGCCAGCGCGGGAGCCAGAGCGATTTCCGGAGGAGGTTCGACTGCCGCCTCCACCGGAAGTTCCGGCAGTTTTCTCGGCGGGATAGGTTCCGGAATGACATCCACCGGCAACTCAACGATCTCCGGGGCCAGCAGAACATCCTCCCAGTGTTCGAGGTCGTCAAATTCTCCCTCGGTTTTAGATCGCCCTTCCGATGGCCCGGCCGGCCGGGGGGTCTCGCGGAATTTGTTGACGTTCATCCGGATCTGATCCGCAGCCGGGGGTAGCTTCGCCACCGTGCCTTCGTCGGGTTTCCGCTTCTTTTCCGCCGGGTGCTCCCGCGGTGACGGAAGATCCCTTCCCGAAGACCGGGAAGGCTCCAGA
Source organism: Prosthecobacter debontii (assembly GCA_945869465.1). GTDB lineage: Bacteria > Verrucomicrobiota > Verrucomicrobiia > Verrucomicrobiales > Akkermansiaceae > Luteolibacter. Next base: position 88,291 of record CAMBPB010000002.1, on the reverse strand, counting down.
CCGGGCGGCGATTCCAACCGGGCCTCCGCAGCGTCCAGTTCGTCGTCAAACTCCCACAGATCCAACTCCGTCGTGTCTTGGGACAAGTTGCCCAGCGTCGGCCGATGCCTGGGTGGCAGATCGGATCCCCCGGATGAAGAAGGTGTCTTGGGTGTCATGGCGGGCGCTTGGTTTTTCTTACGGGCGGAACCGTCGCTTGACCAGTGCGAATGACAAATCACAAGTTCTCGAAAAATCGGGTTGCATCGGAGGCCCTTCGAAGGCATGCAGACACCCACCATTTCACCCCACCACCATGGCTGACCGCGAAGACAAGAACTCCGAAAACGTTGCTGGCAAATTCTATGTGGACAGCCAGTGCATCGACTGCGACCTCTGCCGCGAGACCGCGCCCAGCAATTTCACCCGGGCCGAGGATGAAGGATATTCCTACGTTTTCAAACAACCGGAAAACGACGAGGAAACCGCCCAGTGCCGCGAGGCGATGGAAGGCTGCCCCGTCGAGGCCATCGGCGATGATGGCGACGCGTAAGCGCCCCGCCGCCATGAGCCGCAAACCGCGCAACGGCGGAATCAGTGAGGAGATTCTGCGCGAATGGCGCGGTTGCGAAGAACCGCTGGACCTCAATGACGGGATACATGCCGCGACGGATTTTGTCACCGCTATCCTGCGCTCCGCCGGGGCGGAGGACGGACTGCACGAGGATCAGGTGCGTTCTGCCTGGAAGGAACTCGCAGGGGATTTCGTCGCCCGCCACACCGAGCCCGTTTCGGTGAAAAACGGCCACCTCGTGCTCCGCGTCACCCAGCCGGCCATGCGCTTCCACCTCGAACAAATGAAACCCATACTGCTCACCCGCATCCGCAGCCAGCTCGGCGAAAACCGTATCAAGTCGGTAAAATTCGCCTTGGGATAATGACCAGGCACTCATGATTAAGCCCTAAATTCGAAACGGAAGATCAGAGTTCCGCCTTCCGATTTCACTCCATTTAGAACTTAGGATTTAAAATTTCAAAATTTCTCCCCCATGTTCCGCAACCTCATTTTTGATTGGTCAGGCACGCTGGTGGACGATCTCGGACCGGTGATCGAGGCGACCAACGCGGTGTTGGGGAAATACGCCGTTCCGCCCTTCGATCGCGAGAGCTTCCGCCGCCACTTCCGCCTGCCCTATCGCGAATTTTACACCGAGATGCTGCCGCATGTTCCGTTGGAGGAACTTGAGGCGCATTTCCGCCCGGCCTTCGATGCCGCGCTCACTCCCGTCACCGTGCTCCCCCACGCCCGGGAAAAACTCGAATGGTGCGCCGCATCCGGCATCCGCACTTTCGTCCTCACCTCGATGGATTCCACCGCCTTCGAAAGGCAGATGGACGACTTCGGCCTGCGCGATCTCTTCGAAGCCACCTACTCCGGGGTCCTCGACAAACGCGAGATCATCCACCAGATCCTCGAAACCCACGGCCTCAATCCTAACGAAACCGCGTTTGTCGGCGACATGACCCACGATGTCGAAACCGCGCGTCACGGCGGCGTTTCGTCCATCGCGGTTCTCACCGGCTACAACCACCCGGAAATCCTCGCTGCCGTTAGGCCGGACCTCACCGTTCCCGATCTCGGGGCGCTGCGCGAGTTGCTAGACCGCCGCCGCATCTCCCGCCCCATCGCCACCGTCGGCGCGCTGATCCACGATGGCGCGGGCAGGGTCCTGATGATCCGCACCCACAAGTGGAGCGACAAATGGGGCATTCCCGGCGGGAAAATCAACCGTGGCGAGCCCTCCCACACCGCCCTCCGCCGCGAGGTCCTCGAGGAAACCGCCCTCGTCATCGACGACGTCCGCTTCGTCATCGTCCAGGACTGCATCGACTCCACCGAGTTCATGCGTCCCGAGCATTTCATCCTGCTCAACTACCTCGCCCGTGCCCGCGGCACCGACGTGCGCCTCAACGACGAAGCCGAGGAATTCCTCTGGCTTTCGCCGGCCGATGCCCTCGCCCTTGATCTCAACCAACCCACCCGCACGTTGCTCGCCGTGGCCATGGAGCGGAAGTTGATGATCGATAGTTGATAGAAACACCGCAAATCCGACCGCTCTCCGTTCAAACCTCATTCCAATGAACCCACCCGACACCATTGAAATCCGCCGCCTGCAAGTCAGCGCCCGCATCGGCGTGCCTGACGAGGAGCGCGCCCGCGCGCAAACGCTGTGGATCAGCGTGCGTTTGGTCCCCGGCCAGGGTTTCGACGGCCTCGCCGACGATATTTCGCGCACAGTCGATTACCACGCCGTTGCCTTGGAAATCCAGGCCCTCGCCGCTTCCAGGCCCCGCAACCTGATTGAAACCCTCGCCGTGGAAACCGCTGACTGGCTGTTAGGCCGACACCCCTTGACGAGCGTCGCCGTCACCATCGAGAAACACATCCTGCCAGACACCGAGTGCGTGGCCGTGCATGTGGTGAGGGGATAAGCCGATGGGACGTCTCGTCCCATCTGCCCACCACAGAAACGGTTAGAGCTCACCGTCGATCAGATCATCCAGGCTCTGGCGTTTGCGGACGACGGTCGAGGTCGATCCCTCGACCAGAATCTCGGCAGGCAAGGGCCGCGAGTTGTAATTCGAAGCCATCACAAAACCATAGGCGCCCGCGGACATCAACGCGACGGTATCGCCGGGCTGAAAGTCGGGCAGCTCGCGGTTCTGGCAGAAAAAGTCGCCGCTCTCACAGATCGGCCCCACCACATCCACGGTGACCCGCGCATCCGTCGCCGGTTGTTTGAGCGGGACGATTTCATGGTGGCCCTCGTAGAGTGCCGGACGGATCAGATCGTTCATTCCGGCATCGACGATTTTGAAAGTCTTGGCCGCGCCCTTTTTCTCAAAGAGGCAGCGGGTGAGCAGCACGCCGGCATTGCCCACGATGAAACGACCGGGTTCCACCAGGATTTTCAAGCCGAGCTCCTTGAGGCGTGGCACGAGTTCGGCCCCATAGCGCACGGTGGTCAGCGGGCGCTCTTCATCGGTTTGGCTTTCCCACCATTCGACACTGCCGGATTCCAGCGAACCCTTGTAGATAATCCCGATGCCGCCGCCGATGGACCAGAATTCGATGCCATGGCGCTCCTTGAGTTCCCTGGCGAGCGGCGCGACTTTTTCCACCGCCTCGATGAACGGCGCGATTGAGGTGAGCTGTGATCCGATGTGCATTTGCAGGCCACGCATCCGGATGTTAGGCATCTCCGCTGCCGCGCGTTCGTAAAGTCCGGCGATAGCCCCGAAATCGACCCCGAACTTGTTCTCGGACTTGCCGGTGGAGATATACTTGTGAGTGTGCGCATCGACATTGGGATTCACCCTCACCGCAGCGGGCGCAATCACGCCGAGTTCGCCAGCCACTTCGTTCAGATAGCGAAGTTCCTCCTCGCTCTCGACGTTGAACGAGTAGATCCCCTGTTCGAGGGCATACACGATCTCGTCGCGAGTCTTGCCGACACCGGCAAAGGTGCAATGCGCCGGATCCCCGCCAGCCTTGATCACCCGATAGAGCTCGCCACCCGAAACGATGTCGAAACCGGCGCCCTCGTTGGCAAGCAAGCGGAGTACCGAGAGATTGGAATTCGCCTTCACCGCATACGCCACCTCGTGATTCACACCGGCCAGCGCGGCATCAAGGCGGCGGTAATGATCGAGAATCGTCCCCGCGGAATAGACATAGAGCGGGGTGCCATACTCGGTGGCAAGCGTGGCCAAATCGACATCTTCGCAATAAAGTGAACCGTTTTTGTAGGAGAATCCGTGCATCGCGGAACGAAATTAGCCGTCCGCAGCGCCGGGGTAAAGCGAAGAACCACAGGAAATCCACCCGCGATCCCGGATTGCGCCGCGGCGCAGAGCTGACAGAATCCAACCATGCAGTTGTCCAAGCCGGTTCCCATCGTCCGTTGCGGACCCGCCGGCGCAGTCGCCGAGAACGACGAGGTCGCACTTGAGGAACCGCTGGAAATCCGCCTCGACGGCCACCCGATCGCAGTGGTGATGCGCACGCCCGGTCACGATGAGGAATTGGCCGCGGGCTTCCTGTTCACCGAAGGCATCGTTGCTTCGCTGGGCCAGGTGCGTAAAATCGAAGCCCGGCCCGAGGAAAACCGGGTGCTTGCATTTCTCGCCGACGGGGTGGAAAGCGATCCAAGCCGCCACACCCGCCGCTTTTTCGCGAGTTCGTCCTGCGGAATCTGCGGCAAGGCAACACTCGACGCGATCTTCACCCACTTCCCGAGGATTGAACGGGAAATCCACCTCGCCGAGGACGCGCTGCTCGGCGCACCCGCGAGACTACGCGCCGCGCAACGCACCTTCGAAACCACCGGCGGCCTGCACGCCGCCGGGATGTTCTCCGCCGCCGGCGAACTCCTGATTTCCCGCGAGGACATCGGCAGGCACAATGCGGTGGACAAGGCCATTGGCCACGCCCTGCTGCACGGGATCGATCCCGCCGAAACGTTCCTGCTGCTGTCCGGCCGGGTATCGTTTGAAATCCTGCAAAAGGCGCTCGCCGCCCGCATCCCGCTGATCGCGGCGATCTCGGCACCCAGTTCGCTCGCCGTGGACTTCGCCCGGGAATCAGGACAAACCCTGATCGGATTCCTGAGGCCGCCGACCTTCAACCGTTACTCCTGATAGATCCACTGGTCAGTTCAACGGTCTGGCCGGCGCCGTGTCAACAATCGTAGTGACTGCCGGCTGGATGGCACCCGGCGTCGCATGGATGATGAAGACCCGCCGGAACGCGTCCAGAAATTGCAACTGACGCTCGGTGAACGCCACCCAGGATTGCTGGTCCTTGTAATAGAAATTCGCTTGCGCCATGTTGAATTCATTGACCCTTTTGACGGCCGGCACGTCGGTGATTTTTCCAGGGTGAACCGGAAGTTTGTGCTCTCCGGCTTCGATGGCCATTTCGACCGCAACCAGACTGATCACCCGAGATTCGCCTTTGGGAAATGCCTTCGCGGAATCATCCACAAGGACCAGCCGGTAGGCGGGTTTGGCATCGGCGGGTCCCGGCACCACGACGATCATCGCCCGTTGGGTGTTGGCGGGGATTTTACAGCTTGCCGCCATGTTCGCGCCGGGTTTTTTCGGATCGACGGTGGCGTTGTCGTAAAGCACCAGCGAACCGTTGATCGGAACGGTGAACTGGGGTTTGGACCATCCTTCCGCAACCAACTCCAACCTGACCACCGACCCCGTTCTGTCAGCCAGATAGAGCTCGGCGACCGGGTGGAGCGGATCGTGCAGCACCGCGCGAATCTGGAGCGCCGCCGGTCCTTCGTTGTGCTGGGCAAGGCCCGCCACGGGCAGCCACGCGGCGGTGAATACGAGCAGAAGTTTTCGCGGGGTCATGCAAGTTAGATTTCATTGGCGGTCAGCCACCGGAACGAGACCACGCTCATGCGGCGTCCAAAAGTCTTGTTGGCCGCGGCTGCCGCAACATCGGTGTAAACATGCAACGACGGCCGGTCCACGGGGTCAAGATATTCGGGCACGCGCTGCACCACGGCTTCGGCGTAGGCGCGCGCACTCACCTTTCCGGCGGCATCCTTCGCCTCACCACAAACCCGGATGACGAAGGTGTCGGAACGCACGGTGGCAGCGGGTTCGAGGATTTGCATCAGGTCGCCCTGGCTGATCCATCCGGGTGCCCCGGCCGCCGGGTTGCCAAGTGAGGCTTCCGGCGTGTTGTAACGGTATAGGGCTGCGTTGCTGATATCCCTTAGCTCGATGTTGGTCACCTGGGTTTTAAAGGTGTTGTCATTGATCCCGGACTCGGTGATAGCCGCTTCCAGCGCACCGCTGAGGGTCAAAGGCGACTTCACGCCGATCTGGCGGTTCACGAACTCCGACATCGAAAGGAACGGGCCGCGAAGACGCACTTGTTGGACGATTTTTGTCGCGAGGATTTCAAGCTCGGATTCGGTAATCACCCGATAGCCGTTCCAATCGTTGGTCTTCGGGTTATCGATCTTAGCGGCATCCACGGCGGCGCCCGCCCGACCGCCGTTGAGGAGGGACATGGCGAGGATGGGAATGCCGCCCGACGGCTTGCTTTCGAGCGCCGTGCTTTTCGCCCACAGGGTGGCGATGTCGCTCTTGTTGAGCGACGCCAGCCTTGCCTTCCAAGCCTGCACGCTGGTCGAATTGACATTGAACGGCCCCTGAACCATCTGGTATTCCGCCACTGTCTGATAGGCCGTGCTTTTAGGTTTGCCGGATGCGAAGAGTTCCGCCTTGGCGGTGGAGACGGTCTTGCCGGCGGGCAGATAGGACTGGAAGACCTGCGACGCCAGCGGCGTGGTTCCATTCATGAACTGCTCGAACACCGAGTCCGGCAGCACGGTCCCCCGCGTCGCGAAACTGGAAAAATAAAACCGGTCGTAAAGCGCGTGGTTGGCGAGCACCGAGTGGTCGAGCAAGGCATAACTGGCCATGGCCGGATCCGTCTGGTTCACCTTGGTCGTGGACATCAGCGGAGAGACTTGCGAATTGCCGACGGGTTGCACGAAATTGGGCAGATAGGACGAGGTCAAGGCGTTGGACCTGCGGAAACCGGCGATCGTCTGCATCGGCCCGGTGGGCAATTCCAGATAGCTGCCGGATTTGATTCCCCGGGTTTCGGTATTCGCCGTTAGATAAGGGCTGCGGTCGAGATTGTCGATTGGCAGGACATCATCAGGAGATCCGGGGAGCGGCTGGAGGTTGAGCTCATGGGATTGCGAGCCGGGTTTCTGGTTCTTCAAATCCACCGTGACGACCGTGCGGGCCGGATTATGGAATAGGAAGGGTTTGCCAGCCAGACGACCGTCGCGCAGGGCATTGAGCGCCCCGGCGGTTTCGCTGCGCTTGCCGGTTTCATACACCCCGCCGTTGGCGGTGCGGGCATAGGCCGAGAAAATCGCCACGGTCTTCGCGTTGGCATGGTTGGAAAAAAAGGCGTCTGGGGTAATTGTGTTAGACACATGGGAATCGCTGGCCCTGAAGGCCCCGCTGGCGGGATATCGATAGACTTTGGGGAACAACGATTTGAGGGTGGCAGCGTCCTGATATTTAAAACTCAGGCCGCCGTATTCCTTGGTCGATCCGTTGGAGGATATCGTGGCGAGCACCTTGAACTCGCCACTCGGATCCATGGGGGGCTTCTGAATGGCGAATTCCATGTGAACCAGGTCGTCGGGCTTCAACCCGAGCACCCGGTGCACCCCGTCGCTCTGGTTGGCGTCCGGCGGACTGTAGTTTACCGGCGAGAGCACGTCCAGGTCGTAGCCGAAGCAACGCCCCTTGAATCCGGGGATGGCCTTGACAAACTTGCCCCTGAGATCCCTGTCGTTAGTAATCCACGAGCTGTCGTCGCCGTAACTGAAAATGGTCTGCGGGTTCATATAAATTCCGCACACCAGGGTTTGGCCGGGCTTCATGATGATCGGGCTGGCCCTGGAAGTATCATTGGCGGTGTAGTTGGACCAGTTGGCGATGCCGATGATGAACTTCCGGTCCTGACTGAGGTTGTCATCCCAATACAGCGAGTTCAACGACACAAATTGGGTGTTTTGCGCCGCACCATTGACGTAGAATCTGAACGCGACGGGCAGGTTTTGGAAAGCCACGTCGAGTTGATCGAACGAGAGATTGATGTTGTAGGGATTGTGCAGGGTGATGACGGGAGTTAGCACCAGGTGACCCATATATAGGTTTTCGGAACTCTGCGATTTGAGCGGGGAGGTCCACATGCCGTGCGATTCGCGGGCCACGAAGTTAAAAAGCATCTCGATTTTGGCGATGACCGGACCCGGCGAGTAGGTGGTGGACGGCGCCAGATTGGTGAACGCGATGTCCTGCACCGGCTTGGTGTTGAACGTCGGACTGGTTTCGCGGGAAGTGATGCTCCGGAAGGAGTTGTAGTAGCCGGAAAGGGCGCTCCAATAGGGGTCGGAAACGCCAGTGATGCCGTGGGTCGATTGATACAACTTGCGGCTGGTGAATTCACTTGGCAGCGCGGTGTTCATTTCAAACACGGACGACAAATCCTGCTTGAGGCCGCCCTTGCGCACATCCGTCAGCAGGCCCAGCGAATAGGGCGTCACGTGGTTGCGAAACGGTTTGATCCTGCCCCTGGCGTTGCCGTGCAACTCCACCTGATCGAGATCGAGGATTTTCCCGGTGGTCTCCTTGGCCTTGGTGAAATTTTTCAGGGCGGTATCGGCAGCGGAGGTGGCCACATCGGTGGCAAGGAAATCCATGAATCCGCCATCGGCACCCTTCATCACCGAGGGATCCGGCCGCTGCCCGGCAAGCAGCGCGCCTTTTTGCGCCAACGTGGCGTTCTGGCGGGGATCCCGATAGAGATTGATGCGGGCTTTCACGGATTCGTCCGCCACATGCCAGGCGAACGCGCCATGGACTTTCCCGTCGCGGGAGACGGGGACTTTTCCCGCAACCGCTTTCGCGCCATCCGCCGCATTGCCGCCTAACGAGGCGTCGCCCACCAGTTCGATCGTCTCGCCGGTCCATGGGGAGATTCCGAAATCCAGGGATTCGGGCGCCGCCGGATCCGCACTGGAAACCAGCCAGCGGCGGAACCGGGCCGTTTTCTCGGTGCTGTAGCCCGGAGCGCTGAGCGGGTTGAAATCCCATGATTCCCAGACACCGGTGGTGTTGGCTTTGGCGGGATAGGTTGTTAGAATTTCGGAAGTTGCGGTGATCGCCTTGTCGGGACCGAGCGATTTCTGCAGGTCTCCAATCGCCAACATCAACCCCAGCCGTGCGTTGCTTCGGGCGGCCGTCATCGCTTCACCCTGGCCGGTGGCACGCAGTGTGACCGTGGATAACGTCAGCATGCCGATGGCAACCAGCGTCAACAGAATCATCAGGGAAAGCGTGACGACCAGGGCAAAACCTCGGGTCGAAGGGCATTTTGCGTGAGTTTTCAAAGGAGTTTGAGAAATTAAGGCAACACTCTTTCTTTACTTTGTGATTACCGAATGACGACGTCACATTTACGCTCGGGCACGCTCAACGCAACTCCTTTCCTTCACCAACCCGTCCGCTCCACGCACCAGTTCACGGCTCAAAGGACGATCCAACGGAGCCCCCGAAAGGGCCGTCCCACAAATTCAATTCGCCTTGGCGATTCGCCTCGACTATCGATTGACCGCGTAATGACCCGTGATTCTTGCTCATCCGCCATCGTCCGCCGCCCCGAAGCCACGGCAGGAGGCCGCTGGTATTTGGTGGCACTGGGTCTGCTACTGGCAGTGATTGGCGGTTTGTTCGTCTGGCTGATGGCGCGCAGTTTCCTGCGGGCTGATGAAATGCGCGCCTGGCCGGAAGTGCCCTGCGTGATCCTCACCTCGGAAATTGAGGAACGTGTCCACGATCCCCAGTCACCGCCGGAATATCGGCAAGCGGTGAGTTTCGGCTACCAATGGCGGGGCGAGCCTCACACCGGCAACCTCCTGACCTTGCGCGGGTGCCCGTGGTCGTCCAAACGCGGCCTGGCCGAAGCCAGAGCCGCACAATACCCGACCGGCCAAACCACCACCTGCCGGGTCGATCCAGAAAACCCCGGGTTCGCCGTCCTGCAACCGGACTCGCTGGCGCCGGGATTCTCCATCTGGTTTCCCGGTTTGTTCGTCGTCGGCGGCCTCGTGATTGCCGTGCGCGCGCTCGTCGTGCGGCGAGGTGTGACGACTAACGCATGATGTTTTTGTTGATTCGTGGAAAATTCTTGGATTAGTCTAGCGCCCCGCCCAATCGGCTGCCGGCGATTTGTCGTGCTTGCCGTTTCGGGGCGGAGTTTCCACTTCTGACGCGATGAATCCAGACCGAGCCACTCTCAATTTCCTCAACAGTTTCCCAGAAGATGCCCGGAAACGCGGCGAAATGCTCCAAAAAGACGGAGCTGTCACCCAGATCTTCGGCAATCACCTCTTCATTCAAGGCCGGGTGGAGGACGAATCCGGCACCTTCCGCACCAGCCTCCGACTTCAAGGCAACCGCTGGTTCGGCTCCTGCACCGCCGAGGATGAGATCGTCGCCGGCGCCTGCCAGTATGCCACCATGATGGAGCGCATGCACCGCGGCGAAGACCTGCCCGAATCGCCCAACGAATTCGACGACACTCCGGTCCTCGACATCATCGAGGAGAAAATCGGCCGCGAACTCGACGATAAAGAGGCTGATTTCGTCACCAAAATCGAAAAACGCTACCGCCGCTACGTCATCGAAGGCGAACTGCACGACCATGACATGGTGCGCATCAGCCCACGCTGGGAAATCACCACCTACGAACCGCTGGAACTTTGGCCGATGCCCCCCGGGGACATCATGGAGTTCTGGAACTACCTCGCCTACGCCTTCTATAAGAAAAAACTCCCCTATCCGGAGTTCATGAGCGTGATCACCGATCTCGGCCATGTTCAGAAAAAAATGGCGGACTGGGAGCAGGAACGCGAAGTGGCCGCCTGGTATGACCGCATCGAGCAGGTCAACGAACGTCCGCCACAGGACGAGCCTCTAACCGTCTCGTTCCGCCTCGTCGCCACGATCAATGAGGCCCGCATCGAGGTCAGGGAGGATAAAGCCAATGTCTGGATCCAGCTCCGCGAGAAAAACGACATCGAGCACTACGTCAACCTCCACCACGAGGGCGCCCTGCTCATGGACGCGCCCAGCCAGACCCTGTGGGAGCACTACCTCGCGTTCTATCGAAAATACGGCGACACCACCCTGGACTTCGACCAGGAGGAATCCTGCCGCTTCATGAACCGGGTGTTCCGCCAGCCCGCGCTCAAGGGATATATCGTCAACCTCGATGAAAAGGAGTTCAAAGTCGTCGCCGACGCCCTCCGCTGGATCTGTGAGGACGATCCTTATGACGCGAAAAGCTTCGCGCTGCAACTGGTCACCGCCGAGAGCGACAACGTCTCGCACTCGGTCCGCCTGCTGCCCGGCCGCAAGGAGCTCTATCAGTCCGACGAAACCGTTTTCCCCGGCCCGCCCCGCTGGCTGGAGGAGACCGACGTCATGCCGCGTTATCTCATTCCGAAGCGCGTCATCGATTCGCTCGAAGGTGTCGAGTTCCTGCGCAAAATCGGCGCCTCACTGCCGGAATCCCTCAAGAAACGCGTCATCGACCTCGAACTGAGGCCAAAGTTCGAAATGAAGCTGGTCGCCGGCCTTACCGCCGCCGAGACCGAGCACCTCGTCATCGACGTCACCGCCGTGGAGACCAAAGGCCGCCGCACCGAGCGCCTGACCAAGGACGGTTGGGAACTCGCGGAACAACAGCCGGTTAAGGGCAAGCAGCTCATGCGCTTCGCCCGCGAATCGCTCTATCCGGTGCCCTCCATCCTCGATGAAATGGGCCTCTCCTACGACGAGAAGCTGCTCTCGTTCAAATCCCGCATCACCAAACAATTCCCCGAGAAATTCGCTGAGTGGATCAAGGAGATGCCCAAGGACATCGAACTCGACATCGACCTGCGCCTCAAATCCATCCTCGCCGACCCGGTCACCGCCGCCGTCCGCTTCGAGGTCGTCGGCCAAGACATCGACTGGTTCGACCTCCGCATCGTCATCGACGTGCAGGGTGTCAATCTCTCGAAAGCCCAGATCCGCCAACTCGTCGCCGCGCGCGGCGGCTACGTCCGCATGGAGGACGGCTCGTGGATGCGCCTCGAAATCAAACTCGACGCCGACCAGCGCGAGGCCGTCACCCGGCTCGGGCTCGATCCCTTCGATCTATCCGGTGAGACGCACCGGATGCACGCCCTGCAACTGGCCGATCCGAAAGCCGCCGAGGTGTTCGATCCCAAAGCCTGGGAACGCATCAGGAACCGCGCGGGCGACATCCAGCTCGAGGTCAATCCCGATGTCCCGGACGGCCTCAACGCGACGCTGCGTCCCTATCAGATCGATGGCTTCAAGTTCCTCGCCTACCTCGCGGTCAACAACTTCGGCGGCATTCTTGCCGACGACATGGGTCTGGGAAAAACCATCCAGTCCCTCACCTATCTGTTGTGGCTGTTCGAAGAACACCGGAAGGTGAACGGCGCGAAAAAACCCGCGCTCGTCGTCTGCCCGAAATCGGTGTTGGACGTGTGGGCCAGCGAGGCGCAGAAATTCACTCCCCAGCTCAAGCTCAAGATCCTCAAGAACCGCGACGACATCAATGTCGATTTCATCCAGAATCACATCGACATCCTCGTGCTCAACTACGCCCAGCTCCGTGTCTGTGGCGAGGAACTCAACGGCATCAAGTGGCTCACCACCATCCTTGACGAGGGCCAGCAAATCAAGAACCCGGACTCCAAGGCCGCCAAGTGCGCCCGCGAGCTCGATTCCCAGAACCGCCTGGTGCTCACCGGCACGCCAATCGAAAACCGCCTGCTGGACATGTGGTCGCTGATGGCCTTCGCCATGCCCGGCGTGCTCGGTTCCCGCGCGTATTTCAAGAAACGCTTCGACAAGCGCAAGGACCCGCTCAGCCAGAGCCGCCTCGCCTCGCGCCTGCGTCCGTTCCTGATCCGGCGCACCAAACTCCAAGTCGCCCAGGACCTGCCGCCGCGCACCGAGGAAGAGGTTTACTCGAAGATGGAAGGCATCCAGGTGGACCTCTACAAGGCCGAGCTCAAGCGCATCCAGAAAGCCCTGCTAGGTCTCGACTCCGACGAGGCGGTGAAGAAAAACTCCTTCGCCATCCTGCAAGGGCTCATGCGCCTGCGGCAGATCTGCTGCCACCCCGGGCTCATCGATCCGAAGTATCTCAAGGAGGAGTCCGCCAAGATGGAATCGCTTTTCTATCTGTTGGACCAGCTCCACGAGGAAGGCCACAAGGTGCTCGTTTTCTCGCAGTTCGTCTCGATGCTCGATCTCATCAAGGCGCGCCTCGAACTCGAAAACCGCCCCTACAATTACCTCACCGGCCAGACCAAGGACCGTAAGGGGGAGATCGAACGTTTCCAAACCACCAAGGACCCGTCCGTCTTCATGCTGTCACTCAAAGCGGGTGGCTCGGGTCTCAACCTGACCTCGGCCTCCTACGTCATTCTCTACGATCCATGGTGGAACCCGGCCGTCGAAAACCAGGCGATCGACCGGACGCACCGGATCGGTCAGAAAAACAAGGTCATCGCCTATCGATTGCTCACCCGGGATACGGTTGAGGAAAAAATCCGCATCCTCCAGCACCAGAAGACGCAACTCGTCACCAACGTGCTCGGCGATGAAGGCTTCGCCTCGAACCTCGGACTCGACGACCTGCAATTCATCCTCACTCACAACATCGACGAGGAAGACGAGCAGAAATAGCCCATCTGATGGGCAAAGTTGCTCGAACTTCCACTCGGGAACCAGAGGCAAGAAAAAACCGGCGTTCCCAAAGGAACACCGGCTCATGGAATTCAGATCACCAAGTTCGGTGACTTGGCGGGATTTTGACTTACTCTTCTATCGCGCCCTTCACGGCGTCTTTGGCTTTGTCCGCCGCATCCTTGGCTGCATCCGCCGCGGCTTTCACCTCTGTATCGACAGCGGCCTTGGCTTTCGCCGTCTGATCATCGGCGGCATCCGCCATTTTCTTCACACCTTCCGACACTTTTTCGGCGCCGGCGTCCATTTTTTCCTTTGTGGTTTCTTTCGGATTGCACCCGACCAACAGGAACGGGAGCACTATCATTGAAGTCCATAGTTGTTTTTTCATGGTATTCTGGGGTTGTTTGATGCGGCAATGAGATTTTTGCCACTCGCCGAAATACTCCCAGTAGAATGTTCTTCTGTCAAACTGCGAAATCCGTGCGTTTCCCGCCCGGCCGGAATCAGACATAAGCGCAAAAATTCAGGATTTACGCGGTCGGTCGTCCTGCCACAGTCCTGCCCGTGCACCCACCCGGAAACCGCCAGGCCGGCATCCTGATGCCCGCCTTTTCCCCGCGCCGCAAGGGCGACCTTGGCATCGGCGACACGCGAGCCTTGCGTGAATGGATCGACTGGGCAGCGGATCACTGCGTCGGATTCATCCAGCTCCTCCCGATCAACGAAAATGGCCCGGACGAAAGCCCATACAGCGCCATTTCCTCAATCGCACTGGACCCCGTCTATCTAACGATCGAGGCGGGCGAAATCCCCGGTCTCACCGCCGCCGAAATCTCCAAGGCCCGTGACCAAGGCGGCCCCGCGCTGCACGCCCCAGCGGTGGACTATCCGGCGGTGAGGCGCGTCAAGCGCATGCTGTTGGAACTCGCCTGGTCGAAGTTCGACGGGGCCGGGCCGGAGCCTACCGGTGAATTCGCGCGGTTCCGGGAGAAGGAGGCCGAGTGGCTCGACGACTACTGCCTGTTCCGCCTGCTGATGGAACTGCATGGCGAAGCCCTCACCTGGGACCACTGGCCCGCCTCCTGCCAGACCCCGGAGAACGCGCGCCGCCACCTGGAGAAACTGCGGCTCCGCGACGCGGCGGCCATCGACTACCGGCTCGGCTTTTTCGCCTTCGTCCAATGGTTGTGTTTCCGCCAATGGCGCGCGCTGCGCCTCCATGCCGACTCCCGCAACGTGAAACTCATGGGCGATGTTCCCATCGGCATCAGTTGGCATTCCTGCGATGTGTTTTTCAACCGGGAGGAATTCCACCTCGACTGGTGCGGCGGCTCGCCGCCAGAAGGCATGGGCCAGAGCGATCCGTTTTTCCAGCAGTGGGGCCAAAACTGGGGCATCCCGCTCTATCGATGGGACCACATGGAGGCTAACGGATTCACCTGGTGGAAAACACGCATCTCGCGCCTGACCGAGATTTTCCGGATGTTCCGTCTCGACCACATTCTGGGATTCTATCGGATCTATGCGTTCCCTTGGAGGCCGCAGCGCAACCACGAGTTTCTCGGCCTCTCCCACGAACAAGCCGCCGGCCTCAACGGCGGCCGCCTCCCCCGCTGGTTCCTGCGCTCCGACGACAGTGTCGAAAACAAAGCCGCCAACCGCGCCGATGGCGACGTGCGCCTGCGCGCCATTCTAGCAGCCGCCAACGGCGCCGAAGTCATCGCCGAGGATCTCGGCTGGGTTCCGGATTACGTGCGTCCCCATCTCACGGACCTTGGCATCGCCGGTTTCCGCATTCCGCACTGGGATTGCAACGAATTCGGACACCCCACGCCCGGCATTGGTTTTCCGGAACATTCCTTCGCCACCTACTCCACCCACGACCATGATCCCGTCAACGGCATCTGGCGCAGTTGCCTGCGGGTGATTCGCGAACACCACGAGAATCCCACGGAACAATCGGGCTGGCATGTCCACGATGCCCACAACACGCTCCGCATCCTGTCGGAATTCGCCGCCATTCCGATTGCGGGCCACGGCCTGTGGCCGCCCTTCACCGAAGGCATCCGCCTGCGCCTCATCAAGGCTTTGTTCGCCGCCAATTCCCGCTACGCCTCCCTGATGGTCACCGAACTCTTCGGGATCGACGAACGCATCAACCACCCCGGCACCAGCGGCAGCCACAACTGGCGCTTCCGCCTGCCATGGCCGCTTGAGCGAATCCTGTCCGATCCCCTCCTTCAGGAAATCTGCTGGAAATTCTCCGCCGCCATCCACATCACCCGCCGGGCTACCAGCGACGATTCACAAGGAGAGCAAACCCCTTCAAACCCGGATGGATTTTGACAGAATCATTGAAGAAAACCTTTCCTAGTTAGATCCTGCCGCTCCAAGCCTCCCCAAAAAATCATTCTGTCCTCGGCGGATTCTGTCAAATCTTCCGCATCGTCCGCCGACTTGACACCGGGGCCGGCATGCGTCGCGGTTTCCTCGATTCGCACCACCATCGTGCCATTGCCAATCCGTTCCCTTGGTGCCGAAGGTCTCGGCGAGAGGTTTGCCATCCACGAGCCCCTGGAATTTCCCCGGCGCGCCCGTTGCCTTCCATGGCGCGTCCCAGTCCTGCGTCCGCACCCAGACGCGAGTGTTTGGATCATTGGGCCACGCGGATTCCGCCTTGACCTCCCCGGAGCGAATGGCGAACGTCGCCCGCTTCTCCTGATAGTTTCCAAGCCCACTCTTCGTATTCGACCGGCCAGCCAGCCGGAATGAAGCCGCAGCCGGACACCCTCAGACCACCTGAATTTCCCAACGACTCTCTCATTTTCAACACCTTCCATGTTCAAAAAGCTTTTCGGAAACCTGTTTTCCAATGATATCGGCATCGACTTGGGCACCGCGAATACTCTGATCAACGTCAAGGACCACGGCATTGTCCTGCGCGAACCGTCAGTCGTCGCAGTCAAAGCCGGCACCAACGAAGTCCTCGCTGTCGGGGACGATGCCAAACGCATGCTCGGCCGGACTCCGGGCAATATTGTCGCGATCCGCCCGTTGAAAGACGGGGTGATCGCGGATTTCGAAGTCACCGAGGCGATGCTGCGCCACTTCATCCGCAAGGTGAACAAGGGCCGCCGCTCCAATCCGCGGGTGCTCATCGCCATCCCTTCCGGAATCACCGAAGTCGAACGCCGGGCGGTGCGCGAATCCGCCGAACAAGCCGGTGCCCGCGAGGTTTACCTCATCGAGGAGCCGATGGCCGCCGCGATCGGCGTCGGACTGCCGGTGCAGGAGGCGTCCGGTAACATGATCGTCGATATCGGCGGCGGCACCACCGAGGTGGCGCTCATTTCGCTCTCCGGCATCGTTTACGCCCGCAGCGTGCGCACCGCCGGCGACGAACTCGACGAGGCGATCGTGCAATACATGAAGCGCGCCTACAATCTGATGATCGGCGAGCGCACCTCGGAGGACATCAAGATCCGCCTCGGCTCGGCCGCGCCGCTGCCCAAGGAGTTGACCATGGAAGTCAAGGGCCGCGACTTGGTGGCCGGACTGCCCAAAACCATCACCATCACCTCGCAGGAAATCCGCGAGGCCATGGCGGACCCGCTGCGCACCATCGTTGACGCCGTGCGCACCACCCTCGAACGCTGTCCGCCGGAACTCGCCGCAGACCTGGTGGACCGCGGCATCGTTCTGGCTGGCGGAGGAGCCCTGCTTAAGGGCCTCGATCGCCTGCTTCGCGAGGAAACCGGGCTGCCGGTCCACATCGCCGAGGACCCCCTCAGCGCCGTGGCCGAAGGCACCGGAAAGGCGCTTCAGGAGCTTTCCCTCCTGAAGCGGGTCACCAACTCGGACCGTTGAACGGTTCCTTGGGCATTACCCGGCCATGAAGCCGCTCAACCTCATCGCGTTACTGCTCTTCCTCGGAGGTGCCGTCTGGGCGCTTACTCGCAGCGATCGGACGGTGAGGGAAATCCAAAACGCCTACTATTCGGCGATGTCGCCGTTCCTGAAATCCGGCTCCAAAATGGAAACCCAGGCCCGCGCGTTTCTCGGGGAAACCCACCACTCCAAGGCACTCGAAGCCGAACTCGAATCCACCCGCGAACAACTCGGCCGCCTCCGCCTCATCGAGTCCCGCTTCCGCGCCCTCGAATACGAAAACGTGCAACTCCGCCACGCGCTCGACTTCAAAAAAGCCACCACCTTCGATGTGGTCGCCGCCCGCGTCATCCGCCGCAATCCCACCACCTGGTGGCAAACCGTCGAAATCGACGCGGGTTCCAAGCGCGGCGTCGGCACCCAGCTCGCGGTGCTTTCTAACCAGGGCCTCGTCGGCAAGATCGACCGCATCGACAATGGCGGCGAACGCTCGTCGGTGCTGCTTCTCACCGACGAGAAATGCCAGGTCTCGGTGCGGATCGAAAACTCGCCCGAGGTCGGCATCCTCAGCGGCCAGCGCGGCGGCTTCGACGGCGATCCGATGCTGCGTCTGAAATTCCTTTCCGCCAACACCTCCGTCCACTCCGGCCAGCGCGTGTTCACCACCGGCCGCGGGGGCACCTTCAAGGCCAACATCCTCCTTGGAACCATCGATTCCGTGGAAAAAGGCGCGCTGGATTCTGAAGCTCTCGTCCGACCCTCGGTGAACTTCGCGGATCTTGGCGCGGTATTCGTTTTACTGGACGCCGATTCCTAACCGCCCGTGATCCGCTACTCCTTCATCACGATCCTTCTGTTGCTCGCCGCTTTCGTGGTGCAACAGTTCCTACCCGCGTTCACGGGCCTCCACCACTCGCGCATTCTGCTCGTCCAGCTCGTTTTCCTCTGCTGCGCCGTCACCGTCGGCCAGCGCACCATGCTGGTGCTGGCCTTCATTGGCGGCTTTTTCTGGGACGCCCAATGCGCGCTCGGCCCGCACGGCGGGGATCCGGAGGTTTACACCCAACAGGTCGAGTCCCTGCGCTTCGGCTATTCGATCCTGCTGTTCGGCGGCATGGGTCTCCTGATGCAAGGCATCCAACCCCTCTTCCAACAAGGCAAGTGGCAGTTCTCGGCCATGCTTTCCGGCATCGCCGTCATGCTCTATCTGGCAGCCGAATACGCCATCATCAACTTCGTCCGCGGCGATTTCGTGCTGAACTGGGCCACCCTCCTGCAGATAGTTTACACCTCCGTTCTAACCATGCTCTTCTCCCCGCTCGTGTTCTGGATGCTGTTCCGCATCTCCAGCGCGTGCGACCACTCGATCAACCCCGAAGCGGGCCGCCGGTGCCGGCGCGCCTACTGATCCCATGGAACCCGGCTACCGCTTCCGACTCTATCTGCTGACGGCACTCGTGCTCGTCGGCTTCGGCGTGTTGCTGACACGCCTGCACGAGTTCCAGATCGAGCGCCGCAACGAATTCCTCAACCTGGTTCCCGGCAACCGCACCGTCACCGTCCGCGAGCCCGGCATCCGCGGCGAAATCACCGACCGCAACGGCATCACCCTCGCCCGCAACCTCCGCAAATACGAGGTTTCCTTCAACCTCGAGGAAATCCGCCAGGCCTATCAGGCCCAGCACCAGAACGACCCCAAAATCAAACGCGTCACCCGCAAGGACGGCATCGATCGCGAGGCGGAGGAGAAGGACATCGTCGCCATCGTCCAGGATGGCAAGGAAAGCACCATCGGCCGCTTGAAGGCGCTTGGATTGGCCAAGAACTACAAAGCCGGCGACCTGCGCACCCATTACCTCACTCACGGCGGTCTCATTCCCTTCAGCTATCGCACCGACCTCACTTACGAGGAGTTTGCGAAATTCGCGGAACACAATCTCGACCTGCCCGGCGTTTACGTCGGCATCCGGCCGCAGCGGCAGTATCCCTATGGCTCGTTGGCCAGCCATGTCATCGGCTATCTGAAACAATGGGAAAAGGGCGACGTGCCGGACAGCGCCACCCGCGTCTTCAACCACTATATCGGAGACCAAAAAGGCATCGCCGGCGTCGAGGCCAGCATGGACACCATGCTCCGCGGCCCGGAAGGCCGCAAGACCGTAGTCAAAGACGAAAAGGGCCGGACCATCCGCATGTCCGACTACGCCAAACCAGGCACTGGCGCCAAGGTCCAGCTCTCCATCGACGCCCGCAAGCAATACCTCCTTGAAAACGTACTTCGCCGCGCGGGACGGGCCGCCGGCGTCGTGATGGATGTCAACACCGGCGAGGTGCTCGCCATGGCCTCGGTGCCCGACTACGAACCCAACGCCTTCATTCCGAGCATCGCGCCCGAGCGCTGGAAATCATACATCGAAGCCAAACTGCTCTCGCCTCTAACCAACCGTGCGATCTCCGAATACGCTCCCGGCTCGACCATGAAAGTGCCCACGGCCATCTCCGGCGCGCTTCAGGGAATGTCGTCCCGGTCGTTTTCATGCGACGGCTATGTGGCCTACGGCAATCACAAGGTCGGCTGCTGGTTGTGGAACAAAAGCAAAGGTGCCCACGGCTCGCTGACGCTGTCAAAAGCCCTCCAGCAATCCTGCAACCCCTACTTTAACAAACTCGCCAACACCATCGGCTGGCGGGCCATGGTCGAAGGCTGCCAGATGGTCGGCATCGGCAAACGCACCGGCATCGAGCTGCCCTCCGAAAAACCCGGCATCCTGCCCGGCAGCCGCGCCTGGCGCGCCGCCAACCCCAGCGCCGCAATGACTCCCGTGCTCACCGCTTTCGTCTCGATCGGCCAGGGAGACACGATGACCACCCCGCTCCAACTCTGCGCGATGACCGCCTGCGTCGCCAACGGCGGCAAATACTATCAGCCGCGCATCGTGCGCAGGGCCGTCTCCGAAGAAGGCAAGGTGCTGATCTCGGAGCAACCCAAACTCGTCGTCGATCTGATCGAAGCCGGCGTTAAAGCCAAGGATTTCGACATGATCCGCAAAGGCATGTGGATGGCCGTCAATGTTAGGGGCGGCACCGCCGGCAAGGTCAAAATGCCGCACATGGAAGTCGCCGCGAAAACCGGCACCGCCCAGACCACCGAAAACGGCAAAAAATCCAACAACTCCTGGGTCATCAGCTTCGCCCCCTACGAAAACCCCAAATACGCGGTCTGCGTGCTGGTGCAAAACGCCGGCTCCGGCGGCGGCGTCTGCGGACCCCTCGTCCACCTGATTTACCGCGGCCTCTTCGCCCAGGACGAGGGCCTCAAACTGCCGCTCAAACCGCAAACCGAATTCGCCGGCAACACCGAGCGCATCGAAGCCATCGAACTGCCCGCCGACGTGCTCGCCGCCATCGACGCCAACGAACCCTTCGAACTTTCCGATCCCGGCGAAACCGGCGACGAAGTCGGCGAAATGGTCGCGGAAGCCACCACCCCGTCGGCCGACAACACCGCCACCCCCACTCCCACCCTCACTCCGGAAATCGACGACGAGGGCACAGTCATCCCCCGAGCCGTGCCCGTTGCTGAGCCATGATTTATCTAATCCACCACTCCTAATCCAACACCCTACCCCCAACCACACCCTCATGATCCAACACATCAAAAGACTCCTCGGCATCGGCAAACCCGACCCCATGCGCGGCAACAGCATCATCGTCAACGTTGAAAAACTCGAACGCCGCGTCGCCCTGCTCGAAGACGGCGTGCTCGAAGAATACACCGTCGAACGCGAAGGCGACCAGAACATCGTGGGCGGCATCTTCAAGGGCCGCGTCAAAAACATCGAAGGCGGCCTCAAGGCGATGTTCGTCGATATCGGCCTGGATAAAAACGCCTTCCTCCATTTCTGGGATGCCATCCCCGCCGCGCTCGACGCCGGACTGGAGGAAATCCAGCGCGAAAGCAGCAAGCGCAAGCAACCGAAAAAAATCACCTCCAAGGACATCCCTGATATCTATCCGATCGGCTCCGAGATCGTCATCCAGGTTTCCAAAGGCCCGATCGGCACCAAGGGGCCGCGCGTCACCACCAACATCTCGTTGGCCGGCCGCTACCTAGTGCTGATGCCCTTCACCGAACAGTTCGGCATCTCCCGCAAGATCGAGGATCCCAAGGAGCGCGCCCGCCTGCGCAAGATCGTGGAGAAACTCTCGGTTCCGGAAGGCATGGGCATCATCATGCGCACCATCGCCCAAGGCACCCGCGCCCGCCATTTCGTCCGCGATCTCGCGATGCTGCTGGAACAATGGGACGCAATCGAGGCCCGCCGCGCCAGCAATCCAGCCCCCGCCTGCATCTTCCAGGAACCCGGCCTGATCGAACGCACCGCCCGCGATTTCCTCACCGACGAAATCAACCAGGTGCTCTGCGATGATGCGGAAACCACCGAGATGATCCGCCAGATCGCCGGCAAAATCTCCCGCCGCGCCAAACGCCGCGTGCACCACATGCCCACCAGCGCCCAGCCGATCTTCGAGCGCATCAATATCCAGAAACAGATCGACGAGGCGTTCTCACGCCAGGTCTGGCTGCCCTGCGGCGGCTATATCGTGATTGATGAAACCGAAGCCCTCATCGCCATCGACGTCAACACCGGCCGCAACCGCGGATCCAAGGACGTGGACAAGATGATTCTGGAAACCAACATCGAAGCCGCCCGTGAAGTCGCCCGCCAACTCCGTCTCCGCAACATCGGCGGCCTCGTCGTCATCGACCTCATCGACATGCGCCACCGCAAGGATCAGCAGACGGTTTACAAGGTCATCAAGGACCGCCTCAAGAAGGACAAGGCCAAGACCCAGGTGCTGCAGATCTCGCCCATCGGCCTGATGGAAATGACGCGCCAGCGCCTCAACGAATCACTGCGCGACTCGATGTATGAACCCTGCCCGTATTGCCAGGGCCGCGGCCGCGTGAAAACCCCGATGACCATGTCCGTCGAGATCCAGCGCCGCCTCAACACCGTCATTCAGAAACACCGTGACTCCGTCGGCGACATCGTCGTCATCGTCAACAGCGACGTGCTCAACCGCTTCAAGAGCGAGGACTCGAAACTGTTAGTCGAGCTCGAGCGCTCGCATTCCGGCCGCCTAATCTTCCGCTCGGATCCATCGCTCAACCGCGAACGCTTCACCATCATCGACGCCAAGACGGAAAAGACCATCGATCAGGGGTGAGTCCCAAGGCGGCGGACACTGAAAGCTGCTGGTTTTCAGTGAAATGCTCACGCCGTCATGGCGCGAATCGCACCCATCAGGAGCCACCACACTCCTGTGGCGGGCGAATGGATGGCGAAATCAAAGTCTTCGCCACCGTCTATCACCTCTCATGCGCATTCACGCCGGGAGTGTCATCACTCCTAATGGCGTAACCGATTGAGCATCAGTATGGTGGCGGCGCCGGCCTTCAAGCGGGTGGATCCCGTTAGGATTTCCGGGCCAATGCGCGGGGCAATCACCCAATCCGGTCGGTCGAATGCCGGCCGGAAATGATCGATCGGGATTGAAACAGACGAGCATGGTCACCGCTCCCCGCTCGTGCGCGGCATGGAGCGCTCCCCACACGAACGGGGTCCGGCCGCTGGCGGCGATGCCGATGCCCACATCCCGCTTGAAGACGCCGCGGCCTCACACCGCCTCTGGAACCCTTAAAGTCGAGTGTTTCAGGTGTCTCGACGGAGTCGCGACTTCCGGCGGCACGGTCCGAGCCCTCAGCGCGCCATGGTCGGGGCAGGATGTGGTTTGCCGGATTCAGCGAAAAAGCCGGCCAAAAGACCGCCGCCGGGGGCTCGTCCGTGACCACATCGCCCCCCCCCCCGGATGGACCGCAGCCGCAACGGTGGAAAACTTTTCGCTTTCCCGCAGACTCCCAATCGACTAACCGTCTCTGATTGATGCGCTGATTATCACCACCCATCCACGTGCTCACCAAATCCTCCATCCTCCCCGCCCTCGGACTTCTTGCGATCGTCCTCCCAGCTACCGCCGCGGGGCCGGACTTCGCGGAACTCATCCAGCCGATCCTCGAGCGCAATTGCGTCCGCTGCCACAATGCCGACAAAACCAAGGGCGGCCTGCGCATGGACACCCGCGATGCCATCTTCAAAGGCGGCGATACCGCTGATGCGATTGTCCCCGGCGACACCGCGAAAAGCGAGCTGCTCGTGCGCATCCACCTTCGCCCCATCGACGACGGCGTCATGCCCGACGAAGGCCAGGCCTTGGCGAACGAGGAAGTCGAGCTGCTCGATGCCTGGGTGCGCGCCGGTGCGCCTTGGCCGTCGGGCATCACCCTCACCGAACGCAAACCCACTCCGATCAAGCGCGTCGCCATGCCGGACAGAGCCCCCGCCTCGCCCGCCGAAGCGGCCGCGATGCTGGACGATATCCTGAAACGCGAAAACGCCGGCACCCAAGTCACCACCACCTCGCCCATCACCGATACCGCCTTTTTGCGCCGCGCCACCATCGACCTCATCGGGCGCATCCCGACCATGGCCGAGGTCCGCGAATATGAAGGCTGGAGCTTCGACCGCCGTGGGAAACTTGTCGCAAAACTCGTCGCCCACCCTCGTTTCGCCGATCGTTGGACCATCTTCATGTCCGACATGTTGCGGATCCGCTCGAACATCGCCGGTGGCAACCAGTTGCTTGCCTATATCCACGGCTCGATCGAACACGGAAAACCCTACGATGTTCTGGTGCGCGAACTCATCGCCGCGTCCGGCCGCGCCAACTCCAATCCGGCGGTGGGCTATCTGCTAGGTGATGACGCCAAGCCGATGGAACTCGCCGCCGCCACCGCCCAGGTGTTTCTCGGCGTGCGGATCGGCTGCGCGATGTGCCATGACCATCCCTTCGACGATTGGAAACAGAAGGATTTCTATCACTTTGCCGCCTTCTTCGGGAAAACCAAAAAAGTGCAGGGCCGCCAGGACGGGATGGTTTACACCACCGAGGGTAATGAAATGTCGGTGCTTTGGCCGCCGGAGGACAAGGCCGGCACCAGCGCCCGGATCCCGGTGGCGCCACGTTTTCCGTTTCAGTTAGCCAAACCTGACAAGGCCCCGGAGCACCTTGTGCGATTCGAAAAAATCCGCCGCGGCGAGCAGGAAACCGCCTCGTCCGGCAAAGCCACCGCCGCCCTCGATGCCCTGCTGGATGCCGTCGAACCCGCGCTCGGCAGCCCGCGCGATCCGGTCCTTGAGGAAGCCAAAAAAGACAGCCGCGCCCTCGATGTGCAGCGCGACATCTACCGCACCAGCCAGTTGCGCAACCAGCTCGCCGGGCTCATCACCGATCCACACAACGACTACTTCGCCCGCGCCTTCGTCAACCGCGTTTGGGCCGAACTGCTAGGCCACGGCTTTGTCGAACCGCTCGACAACTTCTCCGACTACAATCCGCCGCACAACGCCACGACGCTCGATTTTCTCGCCCGCGAGTTCGTCGCCGGCGGCTACGACCTCCGCAGCCTGATCCGCATCATCACCCTCTCCGATGCCTACCGGCGCGCGACCCTGCCCGCCGAAACCCACATCGTGAAACGCGAGGAAAGCGAGAAGAGTTTCGCCGCCGCCCCCACCCGCCGCATGCTCGGCGAGGTGCTTTTCGACAGCGTGGTCATCGCCGGCCACCTCGGCGATTTCAAATGGCCGGAGGGCGCCAATGCAAAGCAGGTCAGCCGCGAGATCCGCGTTCCCACGGGTGAGACCACCAAGGCCAAGGGTCCGGCTAACAAGGAAACCGCGATGAAAGCCGGCACCGGATCCCCCGCCTCCCGCGGCGACGGTTACGATCTCGAATCGACCCTCAAGCTGGACTTCAATGCCATCCTAACCAAACAGGAGCGCACCGAACTCGACTCAATGCGCGCGATGTCCGACGAACAAATCGCGGCGGAAAAGATGATGGCCATGCAGAAGCAATCGCAGGGCGAGACCATGAAGTTCACCACCAAGACAGTCACCGAAACTGTTGACGACAATCCGCGTCTCGACAGCGCCATGCACATGGCCACGCCCGCCCCTCCCTCCCATTTCCTCCGCGTCTTCGGCCAACCGGACCGCACCGGACTTGGCGAGTTTCGCGACACTTCCTCCTCGCTGCGCCAGCAACTCATGATGCTCAACGGCCGCATGACCCACGAGGCGTCCCGCGTCGGCCCGCTGGAGCCCGTTCACCGCATCCTGCAAAAAAATCCCGAGCTCGCCATCGACCACGTCTATCAGGAAATCCTGACCCGCCTTCCCGGCGCGGAGGAAAAAGCCGAGGCCCGCGCCCTTCTCTCGAATGACAAGCTCGAAGGCATGGCCGACCTGCGCTGGGCCCTGCTCAACAGCCACGAGTTCCGCTTCCTGCCCTAACATCACCTTTCAAAACCATGAACGCCTGCACCGATTACCAGATCACCCGCCGCCGGATGCTGAAGATGTTCAGCGCGTCGATCCTCGGCATGCCGATCAGCGAGTTGCTGGCCCGCACGGTGCCCGGCCAGGCCAGCGCCGAACACGTGATCCTGTTCTGGAACAGCGGCGGCATGAGCCACCTCGACACCTGGGACCCGAAACCCGGCCGCAAGGTCCAGGGCGAGTTCGCGCCGATCAAGACCTCCGTCAGCGGCATGGAAATCTCGGAGATTTTCCCGCAACTCGCCAAGCAGATGCACCATGCCGCGCTCATCCGCTCGATCGCCGGCACCAATGGCGACCACGGCCGCGCCCAGTATGAACTCCAGACCGGCTTCGGCCAGTCGCCCAACATCCTCCATCCCGGACTCGGCTCGATCGTGGTCCACGAGCGCGAACCGTTAGGCGACCTGCCCGCCTTTGTCAGCATCAGCGGCCAGGCGTCGCGCGCCGGATACCTCGGCCAGCAATGCGAGGCCTACTTCGTCGGACGCCCCGGCGAAAAGGACCCCTACCTCGCGTTTCCCGAGGGCATCAGTCACGCCCGGGGAATGCAGCGGCTCCAGATCCTCGAGCGCATGAACGCCCGGACTTCCGGCAGCGTGGGTGCCAGCGAAATGAAAGCCTCCGAAACCGCGCTCAAGGATGCCGTCGCCCTGATGGAAAGCCCCGCGCTGAAAGCCTTCGAACTCGATGAGGAAAAGCCCCAGACCATCGAACGTTACGGCAACACCGAGTTCGGCCGCGGCGCGCTGTTGGCAAGACGCCTCGTCGAAAAAGGCGTGCGCTTCGTGCAGGTCAACCGCGGCGGCTTCGACAACCACGGCAACATCTTCCAGGCCATGCGGGCGCACGGCGCGGCCATGGACCCCGGCATCGCCTCGCTGCTCTCCGACCTCAAGGCCAACGGCTTGTTAGCAAAAACGCTGGTGGTCGTGCTCAGCGAATTCGGCCGCACCCCGCGCATCAACGAAGGCGCCGGCCGCGACCACTGGGCGCGCTGCTTCAGTTGCCTGATGGCCGGCGGTGGCATCAAGGGCGGCACCATCATCGGCGCCTCCGACGAGGACGGCATGGAACCCGCCGAGCGCCCCGTCAACGTCGCCGATCTCCACGCCTCGCTCTGCCTCGCGCTGGGCATCAAACTCGACAAGGAAATCATCACCCCCCAAGGCCGCCCGATGCGCCTCGTCCGCAAGGAGGCCAATCCGATCCACGAGCTGTTCGGCTGAGACCATGATGCTCCGGCTCACCAGTGTCTGGCTTTCCGTGATCGCGGCATCTTTAACCGCGTTCGTTTGCCATGTTCTTGCCTCTGAGATCGGATCGTTCCATCGATCGTCATCGATGGAGCTTCCGATGATTTCAAAGGCATTTTACCCCGATGCCGTTCTGATTTACCTCTTTCCTCTGCCACTGTTTGCGTGGGCCGTATTTCACAGCGCAAGATCCCGCAAGAGCTTCGAACTAAGCCTACTTACTGTCACCCTGACTTTGAGCATCTCAATCGTCTTCATCACCGTTTATATTTTCGGAATGACTCTGCCATTCATCCCGCTGTCAGTAAGGATTTTTACGGAGAATTAGTTGGCACAAGCAGAACAATATGCAAAAAATGTCTAATTCGCTTCTCTTCATAATTCTTTCCGTAGTCCTCGCACTCCCCTTGCCGGCGGCCGAACCAGCCCCGCCCGCCGCCGAGCGGGGGTCGATCATCGAGGACCGCGCGGCCCGCAAGTTGTTGCAGGCGGGTGATGCCCGCCGCGAGGTTGGCGAAAACGAAAAGGCGCTGGAGATTTGGGAATCCGTCGTCGAGCGCTACCCGCGCAGCCAGGTTCGTTTCGACGCGCACCTGCGCCTCGCCGATCACCTGCTCAAGGAAACGCGCGATTACGACAAGGCCCGCCTCCATTACGAAGCCGCGGCGGTGGAAGGCAACGAAAACGACGAGCGCCGCGCCTATGCCTATCTGAAGACCGGCACCTGTTACTACGAGTCCGCCAACTACGGCAAGTGCTTCACCATCATGCGCGATGTGATCGAGCGTTTCCCCGCTTCCACGCAGGTCAACGAGGCGTATTACTACATCGGTCTCGGCCACTTCAAACTCGGCCACTACAGCCGCGCCATCGAGGCCCTCGAAAAAGTCGGCACCGCCCTCTCCATCGAGGATTCGAAAATCGACAAGGTGGAGGCCGGCAAGCGCCTCCATATCAAAATCGACGACCAGGATTTCGCGATCCTGCCGGTCGGGGAACAGGTGAAAGTCCGCTGCACAACCCAGAGTGGCGATGAGGAAACGGTGCCCTGCGAGTTGGTCGGGCGCAACGCCCGGATGGCCCTCGGCGGAATCGCCACCACCCTCGGCCCGCGTGCCCCTAACAACGGAGTCCTCGAGGTCCGCGGCGGCGACACCGTCAGCGTGACCTACACCGACGCCCACACCGCCGGCAAGACCTTCGACCAGAAGCGCCTCAAGGAGGTCGTCGTCGTGGGCAACGGACTGGCCCGCATCACGGACGGATCCTATCAGCGGGAAATCCAGGCCGCGGTGCTCGGCAAGCCGCTCCACCTTCAGGTTTCCGACGCCGACCACGACACCACGCCCGGGCCCGACACGATCGCCGCCGAAGTGCAGGTGTTCCGGCGCAAAACGACCGATGAAATCGATGACGAACTCGCCAAGCGCGTGGCCAGCGGGGAACTCACCGAAGGCGCCGATGGCGAGGACATGAAACAACAGATCGACCCGCTGGTGATGGTGCGCAGCACCCCGGTCACCCTGCGGGAAACCGCTCAGGCGGGAATCTTCCGTTGCGCGCTGCCGCTGCGTCCCGGCACCGCCGAGGGCACCCTGACCGGCGAGCCCGGCCAGACCATCCGCCTGGTTTACCTCGACGAGCGCCACCTCGGGCAAAGCCCGCTGGTGCGGACCGCCGAAGCCAGGATCATCGAGGGCAACCTGGGCGAAGTGCGGGTGACGCGCACCGACATTTCCGACGAGGAACTGGCCCTGAAAACGAGAGTCCGCACCGCCACGGCGCTAACCGAAGTTGGCAACCACTACAAGGAATTCGGCCTCAACGCCAAGGCCGACTTGAAATACACCGAGGCGCTTGGAGTTTGCGAGGAGATCCTCGAACAGGCGCGCGGGGCGGGAGGAAAACTGCTGGAGGAAACCTACGTGCAGCTCTGGCGCATCTACTTCGCCATGGATGAACTCGACCTCGCGCTCGGCATGAGCCGGCGCTTGTTAGCCGAGTTTCCCGCCAGTGCCTTCATCGACGAGGCGATGCTCCAGCAGGCCCACGTCGAACGCAAGCGGGAGAACCACCTGCGGGCCATCAGCCTCTACACAAGCATCACCAAACTGCCGAACAGCAAACTTCGCGGCGAGGGCCAGTTCTACATCGGAGAATGTTATGAAGCGATGGCTCTCAAGGCGGTGGCGGAACAATCCAGCCAGCTTTTCGAGAAGGCCTTCCTCGCCTATCAGCAGGTTTACGAGAAGTTTCCCGATTCCGGACGCGTCGGCGACGCGGTCGCGAAGATGGCCGCTTTTTACTATCAGAAGGAGGATTACAAGCGGGCGGTCGATGTGTTTGAAAACGTGCTCTCGGACCACCCGGACGCCAATTTCCTCGATGTCATCCTCTTCAACTACGGGCGCTGCCTCTACAAGCTTGATCGCAAGCCGGAAGCCCGGCGGCGTTTCGAGCAACTCATCAACGATTACCCGGAAAGCGCCATCGCCCCGGAAGCCAACAAGATTGTCGAAGCGCTCAAGAAAGCAGGATTTTGAAAACACTTTTCCGCCAACTCACCCTCCTGCTCGTGCTGGGCAGCCACGCCATCGCCGCCCCAGCCGACAAGGCGCCCGATCTTGAAGCCCGCCTCAAGGAAACCGCCGAGGCCTCGCCGGCCGGCGCCAAGCTGATGCTGGATCTCATCGATCTCTACTGGCAGGACGGCCAGGTCTTCGGCCTGATCCGGACCGCCGGGAAATTCTCGCGCGCCCAGACCGAGCACCCGCGCCGCGCGGAAGTCACGCTCAAGTTGATCGATGGCTACGCGGCCACCGCCCGCCACGATGACGTCATCACCACCGGCCGCCAGTTTCTCGAACTCTTTCCCACCCACGCGCTAGCCAATGAAGCGCGCGATCGCCTGGCCACCGCCTTCGAGCGCAGCGGCCGAGGCACCGGCGCCGCCACCCAGCGCCGGGATATCTGGCAGAATGGCGGCAACGCCGGGCAAGGCATCCGCGCGCTCCGGTTGTGGATGGCGGCGAACAACGCGCCGTCCTTCAAACAGGCCACCGCTCTGGCAATCGGCTTGGTGGACAAACTTCCCGCCGACCTGGCTCTAACCGACGTTGGCTTTCAGGGCATGGATGCCGCCGGCCGCGCCGAACAATGGGCCGACGGCCTGCAAATCGCCAAGGCCCTCGTCCGCCGCAAGGCCCCGATGAATGAAAGCCGCCAGCGCGACCTCGGATTCCGCACCGGCCAGTTTGAATCCCAACTCGGGCAACATGAAAACGCCATCCAGTCGTTTCGCAAGGCCATCGCCCCCGGCCGCGACGAGGCGCATCGCAGTTTGATCTCGGCGATGATCTCCGCGAAAAAACCGCCCGCCGACATCGAAGCCGAAGCCCGCCGCTACCTCGCCGCCTATCCGCGCCGCGACGATCGCTACGAGCCCCTGGCCCGCGCCGCCCATGCCGCCGCCGAGTCTAAAAACACGGCGCTCGCTCTAACCATCGGCGACGAGGTGATGCTTCACGACGTGACAAGCCACGACATTCCGCGGGCCTACGTCACGTGGTGCGGCGACGATACGAGCCGCGCCGAGCAGGGGCTGCTGAAGGTGATCGGCAAAAATCCCGCGGGAGCGGCGAAGCTGCGCGCGGTGCTGGCCCTGGATGTTTACCGCGACCGCATGAAGGACGCCGCCAAGGCCGGGGACGCGGCCCGCGAGTTCCTGGCAAAATCACCCGCCGAGGACAGTTGGTCCGAGGAGATCATCAAATCCCTGTATGACTCCGCGCCGAGCGACGAGGTGTTTCGCAAGGACCTCGCTCTGGTCACCGCCAGTGCCCAGGCCTTTCCGCACCTCGGCGGATTTCAGGATCGTGTTTGGAACCCCGCGCCCGCCGATAAGAACCGCAACCGCGATTGGCTGGCCGCGAAAAAGAACTATCAGAACGACGGCATCGCCCGGCTCTGGCGCCAGACCCGCGAGGAGGGAGGCAAATCCGGCCAGGCCTGCCAGGAACTGCTAGATAAATCCCCCTCCCCCGAAAACCGGCTGCGCCTGCTCGCCCGCCTTGCCTACGTCTATCGCCACCACCTCGGCGGCAAGTCCAAGGAGGTCGCCGCCAAACACTACGAAACCCTCTGCCGCGAGATTCCCAAGGATCTCGATGCCGCCGCCCGCTGGCTGGAAGCCGCCGGTTTCGCCAACCGCGAAATGCAGCTCACCGCCGCCCACCATCTCCTAACGCTCCCTCCCGCCGACATCCCGCCCGACACCTGGCTCCGCCTCTGCGAGTCCAAGGATGAAGCCATCATCAAACAAGCCATCCCGTGGATCGCCGCGTCGTCCAGGGGGAGTCTCTATCCGCTCACCCATTCATCGCGCCTTGGCGACCTCATCAACGAGCTCGGCATGAAGACGGAAGCCGTGGCTTGGTGGCGCTCGCGGATGGATCTGAATCCTAACGACTCTGAATCCGTGTCCTGCGCCCTCCGTGTCGCCGGCACCCTAGAGGCAGCACAAGCCAAATCATTCCTGCAATCCCGCTTCGAGGCCGACACCGATTTCCATGGAGCTTATGCCGGTGAAATCGCCAACCTCGCATTCCGCGCCAGCGATTTCCCGGCCATGGAGGCGATTCTGAAAATCGCCATCACCCGCGCCGCCCAGTCGCCGTTCCGGCCAGCGGGCATGGGCGAATGGCCGGCGCGCGGATGGTTGGAGACGGCCCGCAACGCCAAGGACTGGCCGGACGGGCAAAAGGCCCGCGTGTTCCGCATCGTCCGCGACCTGGACCTCGGCCGCCTCAGCGCCGAAGCCGGAATGGAACTGCTAGACGACGAACCCCGCTCCATCGACCGCCTGCTGCACACCCAGCGCCTGATCCTAACAGCAGAGCCCCATTACGAGTCATGGAAACGGATCTTCCCGTTTGCCCAGGCCGCCATGGCGCGCGAAGACCACACGCTCGCCGCCGCCATTCTCAACGGCCTGCTCAACTCGATCCGCTCGGTCGGCGAGGCCGAGATGACCGAAGCCCGCGCCCTGCTCCGCAAGACCTACTCGAGGATGGGCAGCCTGAGCACGGACATTCCCTCGGACAGCCCGATCGCCCCGCTGCTGCAGGTCGTCCTCCATCTGCGGCTCGGCGAGTCGGACTTGGCCGAACAAGCTTATGATCAAAACCGCAAACTCTTCGATGCCCATCGTGCCGAGCTGCCAGTTGAATTGATCCTGTTCGCGGCCGAATTCCATATCTCCCAGGGCACGCCGCAGGACCAGGAACGCGCCGAAGATATCCTGCGCGGATGGTTGATCAAGTTCGGCGCGGCGGAAAACGTCGATATTCGTGACAAGGCGCGCATCCAGCTCCTGCTCGCTAAAAACTATCAGCGGGCCGGGCAGTTCGACATCGCGCGCGCCGAGTTCACCACCGTCCTGAACGTTTACAAGGACCAGCCCGAGGCGGTCAACGCGCGCTTCGGCATCGGCGAAACCTACATGGCCCAGAAAGTCTATGATCAGGCCGGGGAGATTTTCACCGATCTGGCGGAGAGCCCGGTTCCAGCGATCTCGATTCGCGCCAATTTCCTCCGCGGCGTCGTTTCGCTCCGCCAGGACAACCACGACGAGGCCCGCAGGATCTTTCTTTCCGTTCTTGAAAACGCCCCGGATGCCGATCTCGCCAACGAAACCCTCTTCAATCTCGCCGAGGTGTATGGGATCGAACAGCGCTTCCTCACACAACTTGAAACCCTGCGCACCGTCGGCCGCCTCGGCCAGGAGTCCAAACTCTGGCACACCCCCGGCACCGCGATCTCGGTGGTAGTGCAGGACTCCGATCTCGGCATCAGCCATGGCGACACCCGCATCCCGGTGGTCATCCGCACCGAGCCCGGCAACGATCATGAGGAATCGTTTCTAACCAGCGGCGGTGCCGGCAAGGGCATCTTCCTCACCGAGGTTCCCACCATCCTCGGCGAGGCGAAACCCAAGGACGGCACGCTGCAAGTCACCGGCGGGGACACGATCACGGTGGACTATCCAGAGGATTTTAAAAAGCAGTTCCAGTTCGAATTCCTCAGCAACACCCGCCTCCAGATCGCTTCCGACGGCCACCTTGAAGTGGCCAGCAGCGAAATCCTCAACGAGCCTGAAGCGACCTTCACCGATACCCTGAAGCAGGAGGTCGCCAGCACCGAAGTCGCACAGTCGCGCTCCGCCGCGCGTCCCAAGGACCAAATCAAACCCGGCAACCTGATCTACGTGCAGGTCGAGGACGGTGACCGCGATCTCACTGCAAATCCGGACAAAGTCGGCATCAAGCTCACCGCCTCCAGCGGCGACGAAGTGCAGCTCGGGATCGAGGAACAAAGCCAGCATGG
Organism: Prosthecobacter debontii; assembly: GCA_945869465.1. Classification (GTDB taxonomy): domain Bacteria; phylum Verrucomicrobiota; class Verrucomicrobiia; order Verrucomicrobiales; family Akkermansiaceae; genus Luteolibacter. The sequence goes on along the minus strand of CAMBPB010000002.1, from coordinate 54,927 downwards.
CGGCGTTTTCCAGGGCACGGTCCGCACCGGCGAACTCCCGGCCGGCGCGAAGGCCTCCGATTCGGCCCTCGATCACAGCCCACTCATGGCCATCGATCACGACTTGAAAACCTTCTGGCGCAGCGAACCGGACGGCGCAGCGCCGAAGTCGCTCTCGGTCGATATGAAGGAACTCCGGCCGGTCGAATCCGTCGTCCTAACAACACCCGATGCCGAACAGGAAGCGCCGGTCCGCATGCGCGCGCGCGGCAGTCACGACGGCCGGTTCTGGTTCAGCCTGGGCGAGTTCCCCGCGCCCAAACCCGCCGCGCACGTCGGTTTTCCCACCCCGGAGATGCGTCTGCGCATTTACAAGACCCCCGCCAAGAACCTGCGCTCGACCTACACCTGGGATGAAATCGCCGATCTAACCAAGAAGCTGGAGCCCCACGAAAACCTCAAGGTCGAGCGCCTCGCATGGGAAATGCCCGAAACGAGCGAGGAAGCGTTCTTCCTCGTCTGGTCCGGCCCCTTCATCCAGGAACGCGACGGCGGCATGCGCCTGGGAGTCTCCGGCAAGCTCACCGCCATCATGTTCGACGGGCGGCTTGAACTCCCGATCGGCGAGGGCAACCGGACCGTCGATGTGTTCGCCAAACGCGGGGTGCATGAACTAACCATCGTCTCGATCGTCGCGGCCGGAACCAAATCCGTCGAGGCCCTCCGCGCCCGGGAAAACCGCCAGTCCTCCGGCGTGACGATGCGACCTTTCACCGCCGCCGATTTCAATCCCGCCGCGGCACCGGACCTGCCCAAGATCGGCGTCGTTCCGGTCGATGAAATCAAACACGAGGCCAACCATTGGACGCTCGCGATGCCGGCCCGCGAGCTGCGATTCATCGACTTCGAGTTTCTCGAATACCGCGGGGAGGCCATTGCCGTCAGCAACGTCGAAGTCAGCGGTGGCGGAGCCAAACACCTGCCGCCCGCCGCCGACGTGCTCGAACTCGCCCGCAATCCGATCCTCGAACTCGCGCCCGGCGATACGGTGCGGGTTTCCTATCTCGACGAACTCACCGCCGGCGCGGCGCAACGCAACAAGCTCCTAACCAAAGATCTATCCGCCACCTATCACAACGGCGGGATCACGCCAGTCGGCTATGACTTCGCCCGCACCGGCGGCGGCTCCGTCCAGGGAAGCCGCAAGGAGCTCATGCGCATCGGACCCGGCGAACGTATCGTCGCCGAGGTGGTCGATTTCGATCTCGATACCGGGCTCGACCGCGACACAGTGGAGGTCGCGGTGCAGGTGAATGCCCAGCCGCCAATCCAGGTCACCGCGACCGAGACCGGTCCCTCGACCGGCGTGTTCACCGCCGAGATCGATACCGCCGCGCAACCGGCGAAAGGCAAGATCGTGGTGAAACAAGGCGACAAGGTTTACCTGCGCTATCTCGACAAACAAAACACCTTTCCCGGCCATGCCTTCCACCGCGAGACCGTGGTCCTCCTCAATCAACCCACCGGCGCCGTCATCCAGATTGTGGAAAGCGAGACGCCGGTGGCCGCCGCGCCGCGCCTGATCCCGGTAGAGGGAACCCGGCCGCCGGATCATGTTAGCAAGATCGAATACCGGCTTCCACTCACTGTGGAGGTGATCGATCCGGACCAGGCGAAAGACGCGCGCAGCACCGTCACGATCGAAGTCGCCACCAACCAGGGCGCGAAGGCCCGCGTCGAGTGCGTGCTTTCCCGGGCCTTCGCCTCCCCTAACGAAACGATGGATGAGTCACGCAATCCCGCATTGTTCGAGGGCCGCTTCGTCGGGCAGGTTCCGCTCCTGCTAGGTGCTGCGGAAAGCGCGGGCGCCCTGCCCGCCGAGGGATCACTCGCCGGCGGCAGGCTCGGCAGGGTGCTTCCTCCGGATGACGGATCTAACGAAGATCCCCCGGAAGAAGGGGCGAAACAAGCCCCGGCCGGACTTCACGTGCTCAATGTTCTCGGCAGCGACACCATCACCGCCCGCTACCATGACCGCGCCCGGTCCGGCGACCCGGACACCCTGCTAGAGGCAAAAGCCGCGCTCTTCTCGGCCGCCACCCTGCGCCTCACCGACGCGGAATACCTGGAGGACGCCACGATTGCCCACGTCGGCAAAAAGCTGTTCCTGCTGCTGGACGATCCCGACGGCGACACCTCCGGCAAGCGGGACAAGGCCATGGTGCGCCTCGTCACCGCCTCCGGCGAGGATGAGACGATCGAGCTGGAGGAAACCCTGACTCACAGCGGCGTCTTCAGCGGATCGTTTCCACTCAAGGCCGCCCCCAAGCCGACTTCCGGCAACTTCGCCGGCGAGATCGAGTGCTTCTTCGGCGACGACATCACGGTCGGCTATCTCGACAACGTCGCGCAAACCCCGAGCGGACTGCCGGTCATCGAACTCAAGATTCCGGTCGCAGTCGGCACGGATGGCGAAATGGCCGCGTTCAGCAAGGTTTACAAGGATGAGGACCTTGCAATCCAAACCCAGTTTCACATCGCGGAAAGCCACTTCGAGCTGTTCAAGGGCCACCGCAAGCTCAAGCACGCGGAAGAGGCCACCGCCGATCTGCAGGCCGGGCGCCGGGTCCTGCGCGAACTTCACGAGGACTATCCGAATCCCAAATACGCCCCGCGCATCTCTTATCTGCTAGGCCAGTTCGCCCAGGAAATGCAGGCCTGGAACGAGGCCATCGCCGCCTATGGCTCGATCGTGCGCAACCATCCCGAGCACAACCTCGCGCCCGACGCCCAATACAAACTCGGCCAGTGCCACGAGGAGGCGGGCGAGCTCGACGAAGCGCTGGAGGCCTACGTCACCCTCGCCGCCACCTATCCGAAAAACCCGCTCATCGCCAACGTGATGCTGCGGATCAACGAGCATTTCTATCTGAAGGAGGAGTTTGCCGTCGCGGCCACCGTCGGCGGCAAGTTCATCGAGCGTTTCCCGAACCATGAATGGACGCCCAAGATGGCGTTCCGCATCGGCCAGTGCCACTACAAGCTCGAGAAGTTCGGAAAGGCCGGACTCGCCTTTGACGCGTTTGTGAAACGTTTCCCCGAACAGGAACTCACCGCCCAGGCGCTCTTCTGGGCGGGCGAAAGCTACCGCATGGCCAAGGACATCCCCAACGCCTTCCGCCGCTACAACCGCTGCCGCTGGGATTTTCCCGAAAGCGACGCCGCCAAATACTCGCGCGGCCGGCTTGCCCTGCCCGAGCTGCTCGACCAGTTTGAAAGAGAAGCCAACCTGAACGAATGACCATGTCCTCCCACCCCGCCGATTTCACCACCCTCGCCGCCGGGTTTTTCCAGAGCGGAGCCCTCAACTACCTGCTCGAAGGCGGCTTCTTCATGTGGCCGATCCTCGCGCTCTTCATCCTCGCCATCGCCGTCATCATCGAGCGCTACCGCAGTCTCAAACTGTTGGAGACCGATGCCGGCGCCCTGCGCGAGGAAGTCGTGGCACTCTTGTCCGAGGACAAGATCGAGGAATCGCTCGAACTATGCGACGCCGCCCGCGGCCCCGTGCCCGCCATTCTTTCTAACGGACTACGGAAATACTTGGTTCTGCGCCGCCTCAATTACGATCCCGCCCAAATGGAGCAACAGGTCATCAAGAGCATGGAGAACTGCGGGGTTCACATCGTGGCGGCGCTGGAGAAACACCTGCCGATTCTCGCCACCATCGCCTCCGTCGCGCCGATGCTCGGATTTCTCGGCACGGTCCAGGGAATGATCGTCGCGTTCGGCGATATCGAGGCTAACATCGGCCAACAGAACATCGTGGTGGCCGCCGCATCCGGCATCCGCGTGGCCCTTCTAACCACCGCCTTCGGGCTCATCGTCGGCATCCCCGCCTACATGGCCTTCAACTACTTCACCGGCATCATCAATGAATTCGTGCTGCAAGTGGAGACCTCGGCCGCCGAGTTGATCGAGGTCGTCACCCTGCGCCTGACTCTTGACCAGGAAGACGCATGAAACTGAAGCGCGGTAAAATGTTGGTGGATCCGCCGGATTGTGCCAGTTCGGACATCGCCTTCACCCTGATCATCTTCTTCCTCGTCTGCGCGGCCGTGCAGCCGGAAACCGGCATGCCCCAGATGCTCCCGAAAACCGAGGCGAAGACGGAGAAACGCGAGCAAAGCCAGAACATCGAGGTCTCGATCACCCCCACCAGCATCGTGCTCAACGGCAGCCCACTCCAACTCCCGGAGTTCGCCCAACGCATCGCCGCCGCCCTCAAACCGAAAACCCGCGAAGCCGATCGCATCGTGGTCGTCAAAAGCGCCCCGGATACACCTTACCCGACCTGGGTCCATGTCTCGCAGGCCATCGGCCAGGCCGGCGGCATCCTCACCCTCGAACTCGAATCCGAGCGCACCATCAACGTCAAATGAAACTCCCGCGCAAAAAACTAACCGCATCGGTCCCGACCTTCGCGATGGGTGACATCGCCTTCCTGCTGCTCATCTTTTTCGTCATCCTCGCCCGCGCCCAGGACGACAGCCACATCCAGTGGCAGCCGGCCAGACTCAAGGATGTCACGATGGCCGCCGCGCCGCGCGCCAGTGTCACGATCGATACCGGATACAAAACCTATCTCGACGGCAAGGAGACCTCTCCCGCGGAGCTGGCCGCTGCCCTATCAAAAATTCTCGGCGACGCGCCGGCCGGCCAGCGCAACGTATTCCTCAAAGTCCACCGCGAGGCCAGGGCGAGCCACTTCGAACCCGTCATCGCCGCCATCAGTGAAGCGGGCGGCGATTTGATCCATATCCTCGAACCCGAAGAGAAACCCGCCACTCCATGAAGATCCAACCCAACCCTTCCGCAACCGGACGCAACGCGCTGGCCAGCACCGCCGCCGACTTGCGCGAACTCAAGGGCAACTCGCGCGCCACCGTGCAGGAGTTGCAGGCGTTCCTGCGCGAACTCAAAGGCAAGAGCCCGCAGGAAATGCTTGGCGTGGTTTCCTCCAGCCAGCTCGCCCGCTCGCTCATCCTCTCCACCGGCCTTGTCGCGGGCGGAATCCTGTTATTCACCGCCATCCCGTTTTTCCTCGGCGGCAAACAAGCCCCGGCTCCCGTTACGACGAACACTCCTGCGCCCCCGGTGGCGGCGCCTCCCGCCGTTGCGGAAGTCCCACAGGCGCCGCCCAAACCCGATGCGCCTTCCACCCTCGGCGTCGGTGACGAGCTAACAGCCCCGCCGAACAAAAACCCGCTCGAAAACAAGGGCGACGACTTCCTGAAGGATCTTGAGTGATGGATTGGCCCCGGATCAGGGAATCGCTGCGACACCACGCCCGACGTCCGGTCGTGCTCACCGGCCTTTACGCCGGGTTGTGGTGCCTGCTCTGGCTCGATGCCCGGGTTGGTTTCATGTTAGCCCCCCTGATCCAGGCGGCCGGCTTTCTAACCGCCATTCCGGTTTGTTACTACTGGCTCCGGCGCTGGCGAAACGGTCCTGCGGTGGTTTACCGCGCGGTTCAGAGCGCCTGTTACTTCCCCGTCTGGCAACTCGCCGCCCATCTGCCGCTGCTGGTTTCGGCCTACGAACTCGCCGCCTTGATCTCGCTTGCCGGCACGATCGGCGCGTTTTTCCTTGGCCTTGGCTGGGCCGTCTGGTGGATCGACCGGGAAACCAAACGCGCCACCCCGCCTGCCACTCCCCAACGCATCTGGGATCCCCGCCAGCTGGTGGCGTGGTATTTCGGCCGCACCAGCCGCAAGCTCCGCCAGTCCCTCTTCACCCTCGTCACCTACTCCTGCCTCTTCGGCCTGGTCTTCCTCATCCTGACCCGTCTCACGGGCTGTGGCATCTATGAATCGCCGATAGGCGGCGGGGAGGAAAAACAAATCAGGCAGATCGTTAGAATCCAGAAGGTCATCAACAAGAAGTATGTCATCAATCCCTACAGCAGCATTCTCTTCAATCCCCCACCCATCGATGACGTGAAACTCGAGGTTCTCGAAGTCACCGAGCATCTCTACAAAATCGGCCAAGGCAAAGGCGAGGGGGCCGGATTCTCCACCGGCACCACCCGCGGCAAGGTCCGCTTCATCCGGCTCAAGTATGACGGCGGCGACTGGTCCCAGGACATGGACCGCGGCTCGGATCTCAACCTGCTCACCGAATACGGCGTGCGTCTCGGCCACCCCGTCAACGACCGGCCGGAACCGATGGAAATCGGCCGGCTCAAGAGTTTTCCCGCCCGCAAGAGCCCGCCGATGGTTTACATGACCGGCCAACAGAACATCCACGTCAGCGACGCGGAAATCAACATTCTGCGCACCTATCTGCTCGATCACCACGGCATGCTGTTCGGTGACAATGGCGGCAGCTCCGGGTGGGAAGGCCAGTTCGTCTCCATGATGCGCAAGGTGCTGCCCAAGGTGGAGCCGATCTCGGTCTATCTGGACCACCCGATCCATCGCGTCCCGTATTTGCTCCCGCGCCTTCCCATCGTCGCCCCACACGGACGCTCCAATGCCCTCGGCTGGGTGGTGGACGGACGCCTCGTCGTTTACTACCATCCCGGCGACATCGGCGATGCCTGGGCGGACGGCCACTCCGGCGTCCCGCAGGAAATCTGGGAGTCATGCTATCAGCTCGGAACCAATGTTATCTACTACGCCCACGCCGAATACAACAAATGGCTCGATGCCACCGCGAAATGAGAACCCGCCCGACCCTCACCTTGCTTGCCGCCTGCCTGCTGCTGGCGCTCGCCCCCGCCTCGCGCGCCGCGCTCTCCCCGCTCGAACAAATCCAGCTCGCCACCTTTGAAAAGATGCGCGAGGTCGAGCGATATCAGATCAAGATCGCTGAAAAACACTACACCAACGGCACTTTCAAAGTCGCCCTCGCCGAGTATGAGAAATTTCTAACTCTCTACGAAAAAAGTCCCGGCGCGCCTTACGCCCAACTCATGTGGAGCCACACGATGATGCAGCTCAAGAAACCCAAGACCGCGCTGCGCGAGGGATTCCAATCGGTCATCGACTATTGGCCGGAATCCCACGAAGCCACGATGGCCGCCTACTGCATCGCCGATGCCTATCGCACCATGGGCGAGGTCAAAAGCGCGCAGACCGCCTTCCGTTTCCTAGTCAAGGAATACCCCGATCATGACATCGCGGTTCGCTCCCGCGTGGACCTGCTCCACTACGCCCGGCTCCATCAGGACGAGGTCGAGCGCCTCGCCCTGCTGAATGATCTCACCTTCAAGGTCAAACGCACCGAGACGGCCACAGCCACCTGCATCGCCGCCTGCCGCGAACTCGCCGAACTCCACTTCTTCGCCCAGCGCCTCGACGAGGGCAGCAAGGCGCTGGCCACCACCTACGCCGGACCGGAACTCTTCGACAATGTGTACGGACTCTCGGCCAAAACCGTCGAACACCTGCTCAAAAAGCCCGCCACCAAACCCGCCGCGCTCAAGCTGGCCGACCAGCTTCTAACCACCTTGCGGGCCGAAGCCGTCGAACGCCCCGCGATCGAAAAGGAACTCCTCTATCGGGCCGCCGACCTCAACGCCACGCTCGGCCGGCCCAGCGAAACATGGAAGTTCTATGAGGAAATCGGCAAACGCTTCGGCCGCGACGACGACCTGCTCGGCCGGATGGCGGCCTGGTACAAACAGCGCGAGAAACGCGCCGATGCCCGCCGGATGTATGAAGAATTCAAGGACGTGGTGGCCGGGCGCAAAAACATCGCCGCGATGTTTCTCGAAGAGGGCAAGATCCCGGAAGCCATGGAGGTCTTTCGGAAACTGATAGAGATCGATGGCGATCACGCCGGCGACTACCTGTGGTCGATCGCGGAGTGTTACGAAAAGCTGGCGGACTGGAAGAAGGCCATCGCCACCTACCGGCAGATCGACCGCTTCCCGGACAACTATTTCCGCATGGCGGCCTGCCACCGCAAGCTCGGCGAACCGCTGGAGGCCATCGTTCTCTACAATCAGATCAAGGTCATCGACAACGCCGCACCCGAAGCGTCCCTGCAGATCGGCTTCACCTATGAGGAGGCCAAGGACAAGGAGAAAGCCATCCGCACCTTCCAACTCACCTGCAAGCGCTACCCGAAGGCCGGCCAGGCCGGCCAGGCCCACGCGCACCTTCAGAACAAATACAACATCAACGTCACCCTCGGCGGGTCGGAGGAGGAGTGAGATTTCAATCCATTCTTTGAGGTTGTCCCGTTGGATTTCAAAGTCCGAACCTTCGAGCGGCTGGGCGATGCCATGCTCCCCGCGAGACCTTTCTTGGCCATCGTCTCCCTACCCTTGCAGAATTCCGAACCCGGGCTTATCACTCGCGGCACATGGACTTCCAATTGGTCAGCGATTACCAACCTGAGGGCGATCAGGCGCAGGCCATCGCCAAACTCGCGAAATCGCTGGCGGCCGGCAATCGCCACCAGACTTTGCTGGGAGTCACCGGCTCGGGAAAGACCTTCACGATGGCGAACCTGATCGCACTGCATGGCAAGCCGACGCTGATTATGAGCCACAACAAAACGCTTGCGGCACAGCTTTACTCGGAGTTCAAGAACTTCTTCCCGCACAATGCGGTGGAGTATTTCGTCTCATACTTCGATTACTATCAGCCAGAAGCCTACATCCCGCGGAGCGATACTTATATCGAGAAGGATTCGTCGATCAACGACGAGATCGAACGCCTGCGGCTCAGCACGATGGGTTCGCTGCTGACGCGCCAGGACACGATCGTGGTGGCTTCGGTTTCCTGCATCTATGGCCTGGGTTCGCCGGAGGACTACGAAACCATGATGGTGCCGGTGTGGACCGGGCAAAAGCTGACGCGCGAGGAGTTTCTCAACTCGCTGGTGGGCATGCTGTTCGAACGCAACGACATCGCCTTCGGGCGCGGCAAATTCCGGGTGCGCGGCGATGTGGTGGAGGTCCACCCGGCCTATCTCGACGAGACCGCGATCCGGGTGGAGTTTTTCGACGACGAGGTGGAACGGATCAGCAGCATCCACACGCTCACAGGACATCTGATCGAGCGGCTGGAAAAGCACACTTTCTTCCCGGCCAAACAATTCGTGACACCGGGCGACAAGATGAAGCGAGCGACCGTGGAGATCCGCAAGGAGGCCGACGAGCAGGTGGCGAGGTTCGAAAAGGACAGCAAACTGCTGGAAGCGCAGCGGCTGCGGATGCGCACGGATTACGATCTCGAAATGATGGCCGAGATGGGCTTCTGCCAGGGAATCGAAAACTACTCGCGCCACCTAACCGGCCGCGAGCCGGGCGCGCGGCCGCACACGTTGCTGGACTTTTTTCCGCGCGATTTCCTGCTGATGATCGATGAAAGCCATGCCACGATTCCGCAGATCGGCGGCATGTTTGAGGGCGACAAAAGCCGCAAGACGGTGCTCGTCGATCACGGCTTCCGATTGCCGAGCGCCTTGGACAACCGGCCGCTGCGTTTCGCAGAGTTCATGCACATGACCGGCCAGCGGCTCTATGTCTCCGCGACACCGGGACCCTTTGAACTCGTCAACTCACGCCCGGAAAACCACTCGTTCATCCCCGTGAAAACCAAAGACGCGGCAGGCCGGACACTGCCCGCCATCATGCGGAAAATCCACCTCACCCCGAGCGGAAACGCCGAACCGGTGGAACACTTCGATCCGGCCAAACGCGGCACCCCGCTCGTCGTCGAGCAAATCATCCGGCCCACTGGACTGCTCGATCCAGTGATCAAGCTGCGTCCGCTCAAAGGGCAAATCGACGAGACCATCGAACTGTGCCGCCAGCGGGTCGAGCGGCACGAGCGGGTGTTAGTCACCACGCTCACCAAAAAAACCGCCGAGGATCTCAGCGAATACCTGCAGGGCACCGGCCTCAAGGTGCGCTATATCCACGCCGACATCGACGCCGTCGAGCGGGTGGAAATCCTGCGCCAACTCCGCGCGGGCACGGTGGATGTGTTAGTCGGCATCAACCTGCTGCGCGAAGGGCTCGATCTGCCGGAAGTCTCGTTGGTTTGCATTCTCGACGCGGACAAGGAGGGTTTCCTGCGCAATGAAACCTCATTGATCCAGACCGCGGGGCGCGCCGCCCGACACCTTGGCGGAGAGTGCGTGTTGTTCTGTGATGTGGTGACCGATTCCATCCAGGCGTTGCTCAACATCACCGAATACCGCCGCACCCGGCAGCAGGCTCACAACGAGGAACACGGAATCACCCCGCAAAGCGTCAAGCGCGCGCAGCAACAAAGCCTGCACACCCACGAAAAGGAACGGGAGCAGGCCGAACACCTGAACCGCTCGCTGGTCGCCGAGGATGAGGAAACCTACGACCAACTGCGCGTGATCGCGGAACTTGAAGAGGACATGCGGGAGGCGTCATCCCGGTTAGAGTTCGAGCGCGCCGCCCATCTCCGCGACCAGATCGCCGCGTTAAAGAACCCGGCCACCGCCACCGCCATGCGGCCGGTGAAATATCCGGGCGCGAACAACGCCCGCACTCGCAAAGCCCGAGGGAAATCTTGACCCCGCGGGTGGATTGATCCGAGTCTCCCGCCGTGTTCACCCCGAAGACCGACCGTCCTTATTTTGAAGCCTGGCTGCGCCGGACCGGCCGCCAGTTGGCGGTCAGCGGCCGCCTCACCCAGACCGCCATGGTGCTCGCCGCGGAAGAAGGCGGCACCCTTGAGCAATGGCGGACCCGCCTGCGGGTGCTGTTGGATGGCAACGAAGTGCCGTCGCTCGACCTGCTCACTCGCATCGACGCCCTGCTGGCCGGCCCTACGTCCGCCCGCCGCGGCGATGAGGGACAGGGCTCTTTTTTTTGATTGCCCCGCTTTGCTGTGTAAACTTTTCCATCGCTCCTGACTTTTAGCCAATCCCTGATGCACCGGCTTAAATCGAAATCCCTCATCCACCGCTTTCGCCTTGCCGCCTTCCTTCTGTGCGCCAAATGCATGCTGGTCCCGGTCACTGGCGGGGTCTTGATCCAATCCACGATTACCAGCAACCACCAGCTCACCATCATCGGGATCGGGTTGATCGCCCTGACGGCACTAACCACCATCCTGCAATGGCTCGTCGCCTCACGAACCGGTTGCCCGCTGTGCATGACGCCGGTTCTCGCCGCCAAAAAATGTGCGACCAACCGGCGTGCCCGGAGCTTTCTCGGCAGCCACCGCCTGCGGGTGGCTCTGGCGGTATTGTTCAGGAATTCCTTTCGGTGTCCCTATTGCCACGAACCGACGATATTGGAAGTCCGCGGCCGCAACCGACCGAAATGACCTGTGATGCAAGGGGTTGACAGCGTCGTCCCGATTCATCAATTCTCCGCGGATGAATTTCATTCCGAATTCCATACCAACCATCTTTCCGCACGCGGCCTGGATGGCAATTGCCCTAACCCTCACCGCCCACGCCGAACCCGCCATGCCCGAAACTCCCGCCGACGTCCAAGCACCGCCCGCCGAGGCCGTAAAAACCGCCTCCGGCCTTGCTTCAAAAGTCCTTCAAGCCGGCAAGGGCGACCAAAAACCCGCCGCGGCCGATACCGTGACGGTTCATTACTCCGGTTGGACGACGGATGGGAAACTCTTCGATAGCTCGGTGAAGCGCGGCCAACCCTCGAGTTTTCCGCTGAATGGAGTGATCAAGGGCTGGACCGAAGGGTTGCAGTTGATGGTGGAAGGCGAAAAACGCCGCTTCTGGATCCCAGCCAACCTCGCCTATGGCGAAGCCAGCGGCGGACGCCCGGGTGGCATGCTCGTATTCGATGTCGAATTGCTGGCCATCAAGGCCGCTCCCAAGCCACCCGCCGTGCCGGAAGATGTGGCCGCCGCCCCCGAAAGCGCTGAAAAAACCGCGACTGGCATTGCCTCCCGCGTCCTCACCAAGGGCACTGGCACCGAGCATCCGAAAGCAACCGATCAAGTCAAAGTGCACTACTCCGGTTGGACCACCGACGGCAAACTCTTCGACAGTTCAGTGGTGCGCGGTGAATCGATTGTTTTCCCGCTGAACCAAGTCATTGCCGGCTGGACCGAAGGAGTGCAACTCATGGTGGTGGGTGAGAAACGCCGCCTCTGGATTCCCGCCAAGCTCGCCTACGGGGAAACCCCGCCGGCAGGCGCTCCCGCCGGAACCTTGGTGTTCGACGTCGAATTGATCGATATCGTCAAATGACCTGTCTGCGGACACCATTTCCCGTGCTTGTCTGTTCGCTGATCCTCGCGGCATGCGCGGATCAGACGAAAGTCGCGCCGGCCGCGACTCCTGAAACTGCCAAGGAACCCCAGGCGGAAGCCCCGAAATACAAGAAGCCGCCCCGGATGAACGGCCGGGGCGAGGTTTCCTCGGTGTCATTCGAGGAGTTTTTCGCGCTTCAGCAATCCGGCAAGGCGTTGATCTTCGATGCCCGCCCGGCGTTCTTCTACAATCTTGGCCACATCCCGGGCGCGATCAATCTTCCAAAAAACCATTGCGACGAGACCATCGCCGCACGGGAATCCAAAATCAAGGCCGCCTTGGCGGACGGGAAGTCGCTGGTGGTGTATTGCACCAGCATGACCTGCCCGGACGCCCGCACAGTCGCCATTCATATTTCCGGATTCGGCTACCCGGTCAAAACCTTCTCCGGCGGCTGGGACAGGTGGAAGCAAGCCGGCATGCCCGTTGAATAAATCCAATCCCTCACCCAATTCCAACTCACATGACCTCATTTTCCAACGTCACCGTCGATGCCAAGGCCAACGTCTATTTCGACGGCCGGGTCGTTTCCCACACCGTGCATTTCGCGGAGGGCACCAAGAAAACCCTCGGGCTGATTTTCCCAGGGAAATTTCATTTCGGCACCGCCGCTCCGGAGCGCATGGAAATCATCGCGGGCGTCTGCGAAGTGTTGCTGGACGGCACTTCGGAGGTGCTCACAGTCGCCGCTGGATCCGCCTTCGAGGTTGCGGGAAATAGCGGATTTTCCATCACCGTGGACGATTGCATCTGCGAATATATCTGTTCGTTCCTGCCTGCCTGAAATGCCCCGCCCGCCGATGATGCGAAGCACCCTCGCCGCAGGGGTGGTGGCAATGGCCCTGCTGGGCTCCTGCGGTATCCGCCTGCCGGTCCGTCCCGCTTCAGTCCAACGGGTGAAGGTGCGTCTGGAACCGCCGCCTGCCAAACCCGCTCAAGATCCGGACGTGCTTGTCTGGCTGATCGCCGACACCTATCACACCGGCATGGTCTTCCCCTACGAGTGGTTGGAAGAATCCGGTTTTGTGCCGCCGGCAAATTTCGGCAAACCCCGCTACGTCACGATGAGCTGGGGAAACCGGCACGCCTATTCAAAAGAGGGAATCGACAACGCGTGGAAAATCTTCCGCGTCATTTTCACCAGGACTCCCTCAGTGATGGAGTTGATTCCCGCGGAGTGGAACGTGGCGGAAGTCTGTCCGCAGCAGCGGATTTGGAGGAAACTCGTCCCTCGGGACCGTGGACCGGCCCTCGCCGCCTTCCTCAACGCTTGCAGCGCCAAGGGAGCCGATGGCAAGCCACGAGTGATTGGTGAGTCCAGCTGGGGCAAAGGCGTGCAACTGGAGTCCCCTCATCGGTATTTTATCCCCCGGGTTTGCAATGTCTGGACTGTGCAAACCATTGAATGCCTCGGCGGCGAGATCAACCCGTGGTTGGCTCTCACCGCCGACGGACTAGCCCACGAGGCCGTAAAACCGCCTAACAATTTCGAACTGATTTGGTCAGGGCGCGCCAAGGATCCCTGACAATGGCCGTTGCGGGAAACCTCACCGGTCCTCCGGCCCCCGATCGCCACGCGGATCGGGACGTTGCGGACTTTGCGGAGTGTGTTTCGGAGGGGTCGCCGCACTGAGGCGACGAACCTGACCGCGGAGTTCATCCATTTCACGGCGGAGTTTATTCAACTCCTTCTGAAGGGCAGCATTGGCTTGTGAACCCTCATCGCAGCAGCATTGGTCCTGCTTGGGCCGGTTTGCAGCCTCGATCCTCGCGATTTCAGCAACCGCTTGGGCGGACTGCTTCTCAAACCCGGCGGCCTTCAGATGCTCAGCGGCTTCACGCAGATGCCGGATGCGATCCTGAGGCGGCGGCCCCGCTTGCGTTTCCCGATTCCCCGGTTCCTGAGCGGATAACTGGGATGGATTCATTAAAAATCCGCCGAATGCGAGAGTTCCCAGGATTTTTGCGATACGATGGGGTGAGGTTTTCATGGTGATTTGATAGGATTGGTCAAGCAGTCGCTCAAACCCCGAAAGCTCGGAAGGGTTGCAATCGCAATTCTCTTTTCACCCAAGAGGCATTCCCCTAGACCGCCCTCGACATGAGCCAAATCGTTCTTCTTTTTTCCGGACAGGGAGCCCAAAAAACCGGCATGGGCAAGGACTTCGCGGAATCGTCCGCCGCCGCCCGCGGGATGGCCGTCAAGGCCGACGAAACCCTCGGCTTCCCGCTTTCAGAGATGATGTTCGAAGGCCCCGACGAGGAACTCACAAAAACCTCGCGCTGCCAACCCGCGCTCTATCTTCACGGTCTGATGGCGCTCGCGCTGATTCGCCAACGGCTTCCGCGGCTCACCCCCGTCGCCGCTGCGGGACTCTCGCTGGGCGAATTCACCGCCCATGCCGCCGCTGGAACCTTCTCGTTTGAAGACGGGCTTCGCATCGTCGGCAAACGCGGGGCCTTCATGGAAGAGGCCTGCCTGGCCACCGCAGGATCCATGGCCGCGCTGATCGGCGGCGAGGAAGACCAGATCCGCGCCCTCGCCGCCGCCACCGAGGTGGATATCGCCAATTTCAACGCACCCGGACAAATCGTGCTTTCCGGCACCGTCGCCGGCATCGACGCCGCAGTGGCCAGAGCCAAGGAGTTCGGCATCCGTCGCGCCATCAAACTCAATGTTGCGGGGGCCTATCACTCACGCCTGATGCAAAGCGCCCGGCACCAACTCGCCGCCGAACTCGCCGCCGTTTCGTTGCTCAAGCCCGCCATCCCGGTGGTTTGCAACTACACGGCCACTCCGGTTTCCGAGCCAGCCGAAATCCGCTCGATGCTGGAAAAACAAGTCACCGGCTCGGTTCGCTGGACCGCCTCGATCCAAGCGCTCATCGCCATGGGCCACCGGAATTTTCTGGAACTGGGGCCCGACAGAGTCATCGCCGGCCTGGTCGCAAAGAACGACAAGGAAGCCGTGGTTCACTCCGTCGAAGACCTCCCGAGTCTCGAAGCCGCGGTGGAGGCTCTGTCCTGAAAAAACCTGCGGAAAAAATCTCACCCGCACGAGAAAAAGGTGTTGCGCGGACAGGAGTCGCCTCCTAGCGTCCGCGCCATCCCGAACGGGATGGAGCGGTAGCTCAGTTGGTTAGAGCGCCAGCCTGTCACGTTGGAGGTCGCGGGTTCGAGCCCCGTCCGCTCCGCCATCCCCGTTCGTGAATCAGCCCCGCCTGCAAAGGCGGGGTTTTTTCTTGGAAACCCGAATCACCCCATTCCGCTTGCCCTCGCGGTCCGGCGCTTTAACCTTCGGCGCTTCCCAAAGCTCCGCCGCTGATGAACCGCATTTTCGTTGAAAAAAAAGCCGCCCACAATGCCCAGGCTCACCACCTGCTGCACGACCTCCGTGAATCGCTTGGCTTGCCCGGCCTGCACCGCGTTCGGGTGGTCCAGCGCTATCGCATCGCTGGCCTAACCGAAGCCGAGTTTTCGCAGACCACCGCCCTCATCCTCTCGGAGCCCCAGGTGGACGATGTTTTCCCCACCCTGATCCTGGGAGAAACCGAAACCGCCTTCGCCGTGGAGTATCTGCCCGGCCAGTTCGACCAACGCGCCGACTCCGCCGCCCAGTGCGTTCAAATTCTCACCGGCAAGGAACGCCCCGCCGTCTATTGCGCAAAGGTCATCATCCTCGAAGGCACTCTTTCCAACGCGGAAATCGCCACCGTCAAGGCCTACGTGATCAATGCCGTGGATTCCCACGAAGTCCCAGTGGCGGAGTTTTCCAACCGCCAGTCCTCATCTTCTCCCCCGGATGTCGCCATCCTCACCCACTTCACCACCCAGGATCCCGCCACCCTCCGCACCCAACTCGCCCTCGCCATGTCACCCGAAGATGTGGCCTTCTGCCAAAACTATTTCCGCGACGAGGAAAAACGCAGCCCCTGCATCACCGAAATCCGGATGTTGGACACTTACTGGTCCGACCACTGCCGCCACACCACGTTTCTAACACAAATCACGGACGTCACCTTCGGCGCGGGAACCGAACCCATCCAGCGCGCCTGGCAAACCTATCTAGAAACCCGAGATATGTTAGGCCGCGGCGACAAGCCCGTGACCCTGATGGACATCGCCCTCATCGGCATGCGCGAACTCCGGGCCTCCGGCGAGCTCGACAACCTCGAAGTCTCCGAGGAAGTCAACGCCGCCTCCATCGTCGTGGATGTTCCAAGCTTCAATCCTCAATCTTCAATCGACAGTCCCACCACCGAGGAGTGGCTCGTCATGTTCAAAAACGAGACGCACAACCACCCCACCGAGATCGAGCCCTTCGGCGGCGCCGCTACCTGTCTCGGCGGCTGCATCCGCGATCCGCTTTCCGGGCGCTCCTATGTCTATCAGGCCATGCGGGTCACCGGCGCGGGCGATCCCCTGACACCCTTTGCCGCCACACTGCCCGGCAAGCTTCCGCAGAAAAAAATCTGCCAGGTCGCCGCCCGCGGATACTCGTCCTATGGCAACCAGATCGGCCTCGCCACCGGACAGGTCGCGGAAATCTATCACCCCGGTTATGTCGCCAAGCGCCTCGAAATCGGCGCGGTCGTCGCCGCCGCCCCGCGCTCCCAAGTGTTCCGCGGCACTCCCGCGCCCGGCGATGTCATCCTGCTCATCGGCGGCCGCACCGGCCGCGACGGCGTCGGCGGGGCCACCGGTTCTTCCAAGGAACACACCGCCACCGCTCTCGAAAACTCCGCCGAAGTCCAAAAGGGCGACGCCCCCACCGAGCGCAAAATCCAACGCCTTTTCCGCAACCCGGAACTCACCCGCAAAATCAAAATCTGCAACGACTTCGGGGCCGGCGGCGTGGCCGTGGCCATCGGCGAGATCGCGCCATCGCTCGAAATCAATCTCGATGCGGTTCCGAAAAAATACGATGGCCTCGACGGCACCGAACTCGCCATCTCCGAATCCCAGGAACGGATGGCCGTCTGCGTGGATCCCTCGCAAATCGACTACTTCATCCGCGAGGCCGACCTGGAAAACCTGGAGTGCGTCCAAGTCGCCAAGGTGACCGACACCGGCCGCCTCGTGATGACCTGGCGCGGCAAGACCATCGTCAATCTCTCCCGCGCCTTCCTCGACACCAACGGCGTGCAACAAACCGCCAAGATCCACGTGGCGGGGGCATCCTGCCCGCCGCCTTCCCTCACCTTAACACCCAGCGTAACATCCAATCATGAACACACCGCAACCCTACTTGAGCGAAGCGCATCGCCAACGTTCCGAGAAAGCCTTGGCAGCGTTGGCGAAACAATCGCCGATGTCTTACGAAGAGTGCATCGAGCAGGCCAAAAAACTGGCACTCCGCTGCCAGGAGACCGCCAAGGACGCCTCGATTTCGAACGAGCCCTGCGTTCCATCGAGGAACGCGAACTCCGCGGCCTGAAAAATCTGTGGCTTGATTCCACCGGACTCGACGCCCGGTGGAAGCGTGCCGGTGAACTCGGCGGCGCGGAACAAAAGGTATTCCCGACTGCCGATGGCCGCCATTTCCGCAAGATCAACAACGGCAGCTATCACGGCCACTGGCTGCAATACCTTGAGCGGCTGCATCTCCATCGTCTGCTCTTCCCCGAAACCGCCTACACCATCGAAGGCCTGACCGAGGATGATTGCGCGATCGCATTCGTCGTCAGCCAGCAAGCCGTAAGAACCCGGAAGGATATCTCGGGACAACCCATGGGAGCCACCCGCAGTCAGGTCGAACGGGAAATGGCCGCTGCATATGGAGCCTTCCGCTTCCGCAACGACGATTACTATCTGCCATCACTCGACCTTTTCGTGGAAGAACTTCACAACGAAAACGTGCTTGTGGCCGCGGACGGCGAGACTCTGCTGTTCATCGATCCCGTTATCTATCAACGTCCTGCCGATTTCCCCGCGCCCTCCCCCGTGGCGGCGGTTTCCCACCGCCAGGCCCTCTTCTCATCCCCAGCTCACCGATCACCGCTCGCGGAGCACTTGTCTTCCCTCAACATCTGCTCTCAAAAAGGCCTCGGCGGAATCTTCGACGGCTCGGTCGGCGCGGGCACCGTGCTGTGGCCTTTCGGAGGCAACAACCAACTCACGCCACCCGACGCGATGGTCGCCAAGTTGCCGCTATTGGAAGGCGACACCGATGTCTGCACCTACATGAGCTGGGGCTTCGATCCCTCTCTATCCGAAAAATCCCCGTTTCACGGCGCGGTTTACGCCGTCACCGAATCGGTCTGCAAGGCCGTTGCCGCCGGGGCCCGACTCCGCGACATCCGCCTGACCCTGCAGGAGTATTTTCCCAAGCTCGGCAATCATCCCACCCGGTGGGGCATGCCTTTCGCCGCATTGTTAGGTGCCTTTCACGCCCAGCACTCGCTGCGCCTGGCCGCCATCGGCGGCAAGGACTCGATGTCGGGCTCGTTCAACGAGCTCGACGTTCCCCCCACCCTCGTTTCCTTCGCCCTAGCCCCCGGCAAGGCCAGCCTCGCCCTCTCACCGGAGTTCAAGCAACCCGGCTCCACCGTCTCCCTCGTCGAAGTCCCGCGCGACGCCGATCATCTCCCCGATTTTGAGAAACTCAAACAAACCTCGGAGCAACTCCACCAGCTCAACGTCGGAGGCAAACTGCTCTCCCTCCACCACATCGGCCGCTGCGGGCTGGCCGCCGCCCTCGCCAAAATGGCCTTCGGCAACGGCATCGGCCTAAGAAGCGAGGACGTTTCATCCACACCCCTCTTCACCGAGCGCTACTTCGCATTCCTCATCGAACACAGCGAGCCGCTTCCTGAATCCCTCAGCTCCCAAACTCTCGGCCACACCACCACCGATCCCACCCTCGTGCTCAACGGAGAAATCCATTCCCTAGCCGATCTCCAAACCGCCTGGACCGCCACCCTTGAGCCCGTCTATCCAACAAGAGCGGAGAGCGCAGAGCGGAGAGTTGAGAGCATGGATGTCTCCTTCTTCAGCTCTTCCACTGCTCACCGCTCACTGCCCACTGCTCACGCAAAACCGAAGGTCTTAATCCCCACCTTCCCCGGCACCAACTCCGAATACGATTCTGCCAAGGCCTTCCGCCAGGCCGGGGCCGCTGCTGAAATCCTGGTCTTCCGCAATCTATCCGCACGCCACATCGAGGAATCCCTCGGCGCCCTGGCGCGGGAAATCCACCACTCGCAAATCCTGATGTTTCCCGGTGGATTCAGCGCCGGCGATGAGCCCGACGGTTCCGCCAAATTCATCGCCACCATCATCCGCAGCCCGCGTGTGGCCGATGCCATCATGGACCTGCTCAGAAACCGCGACGGTCTGATCCTGGGCATTTGCAATGGTTTCCAAGCTCTCATCAAAACCGGCCTCGTGCCCTATGGCGAAATCCGCAATCCATCGGAGGACGCCCCGACCCTCGTCCACAACGACATCGGCCGCCACATTTCCTGCTACGCGAACACCCGGATCGTCAGCACGCTGTCTCCGTGGCTTTCCAACAGCAACGTCGGAGACATCCACACCATTCCGCTTTCCCATGGCGAAGGAAAATTCCTAGCCAGCGGGGAAGTGATCGCCGAACTTGCAAAAAACCACCAGATCGCCACTCAGTATTGCGATCCCAGCGGCGTTCCCTCGATGGACATCGCCACCAATCCGAACGGTTCGCTCGCCGCCATCGAAGGCATCACCAGCCCCTGCGGCCGGGTCTTGGGCAAGATGGGCCACAGCGAGCGCGCCGGCACTCACGTCGCCAAGAACATCCCCGGGGCAAAACACCAGCCGGTATTCGCGGCAGGCGTGCGGTATTTCTCCTGAGTCTCACCACAAGCCGTTCTTGCCATAGGCCATCACATAAAGCCCCATCAGCAGATTGGCGGTGGCGTGCATGATGACACAGGCACCGAGGCTCTTGCTCCAGATGCAAAGAAGATAGGTGAGGCTGCCATAGACGAAAGCCCCGGCGTAGTCGATCGGCGCGTGCGCCACCATGAACAAAACCGTGACGATGAGATAGGATTTCCACGTCGCCCGGCCGAAGGGTTGTTGCCAATAGTCCCCTTCCCAATCGCCCACGAAGCGCATGAGAAATCCCCGCCAGAAAATCTCCTCGACGAGTGCCACCACCACCACCGCGCGCAGGAATCGCAACCCGACGGCCAACCAATACGCCGCTGGATTTTCGAAAATCCCAGGATCAAACCCCTCGCGCCGCGCCGCAACGCCAAGCAGTTTCATCACACCCGTCGTCTTTCCAGTCAGTCCCCAATGATCATACAACGTCGTCGGCAGCAGCCAGAATCCAATGCCCGCCGCGCCGAAGGCAATTGCGGTTAGAACCCACTTCCACGACCATTGGAAGGCATAACATTTCCGGTAGCGAAGCAGGAGAGCAAGCATCACGAGCGTCTGGATCGGATAAATGAAATGCGCCGGATCCTGACGCCACCACGGCGCGTCCGGGTGTTTCCACTCGATCTTCACGGCAACGAGTTGGAGCACGACCATGAATCCCATGAACACCGCGAAAGGCACCACATGTGCCAGCGTGAGACGGGCGAAATCCTTGACCGGCGCCGGTTCGCTCATGTCGGTTCAGAGTCGCCCGACAAAACTTTCGATCTTGTCGGTGGCCGTGCGGATGTCATCGAAGGCGGTGGCATAACAGCAGCGGAGGAAACCCTCGCCGGAGGCACCGAACGCGCTTCCGGGCACGCAGGCCACGCTCTCCTGCTCCAAAAGTTTCATGGCGAACTCCTTGCTGGTGAGCCCGCTGCTGCGGATGTCCGGAAACACATAGAAAGCACCGCCCGGCAGGTGGCAATCGAGGCCGATCTCGTTGAGCCGGCGGACGAGGAAATCGCGGCGCTGGTGGTAACTGTTACGCATTTCCAACATCGCGGGCCTGCCGTTTTCCAGCGCCTCGATTGCGGCGTTCTGGCTCATGATCGGCGCGCACAGCATCGAGTACTGGTGGATTTTCATCATCGCCTCGATGATCGGCTGCGGCGCGCAGGCATAACCGAGGCGAAAGCCGGTCATCGCGAAGGCCTTGGAAAAGCCATGCAGCAAAATCGTCCGCTCCCGCATGCCGGGCAACGCGGCGATCGAGAGGTGGGCTTCGCCGTCATAGCGGAGCTCACTGTAGATTTCATCGGTCATCACGATCAGATCGTGTTCAATGGCGAGTTTGGCGATGCCCTCCAAATCCTCCCGCGAGGCGCAGGCACCCGTCGGATTGGTAGGGAAATTGAGCATGATCAAACGCGTTTTCGGCGTGATGGCCGCCGCGACGTTCGCCGGTTTCAGCGAGAAGCCGTCCTCCTTGGTGGTGACCACCGGAACCGCCACGCCATGGGCCATCACGATGCTCGGGCTGTAGGAAACGTAGCAGGGTTCGTGATAAATCACCTCGTCGCCAGGATTGAGCAGGGCGCGCAGGCCGATGTCGATGGCTTCCGAAACGCCCACCGTCACCAATACCTCGCGGGCGGGGTCGTAGGCCACGCCAAAGAAGTCCGACACGTAGCGGGCGATGGATTTCCGCAGTGAAAGCAGACCGAGATTCGAGGTGTAGGTGGTCTGGCCCTTTTCGAGCGAGTAGATGGCCGCCTCCCGGATGTGCCAGGGCGTGGCGAAGTCCGGTTCCCCGACGCCGAGCGAGATCACATCGTCGCGGCCCTGTACGAGTTCGAAAAAGTCGCGGATTCCCGAGCGTGGGATTGAGGCAACGTTGCGGGCGATTTTCGCTTGATAGTCCATGGCAGGCGCCGCCGGCGGGCGGGTGCGGAATCTCACCCGAACAAGCCCTCGGCGTCAATGCCGGGACGGGATTTGTTTGCAGCCAATCCAACCGGCCAAGCACCGCTCGCAGCGCTGAGATGCAGGGCACGCGGAGCGGATGATCGGTTTGATAATGTGGGCGCGGCGCCGCCTGCGGTGCATACCGGGGTGGGCCGGCCGGCAAGCAGGCGGGGGCCTCTGAAAGATCAGAAAATGTTTCCCGGTAAATGCGTTGCGCCGCCCCGGAAGCGGGTTTACGGTTTTCTCAACAACACCAATCAACTTATGGGACCCATCGGAATGCCTGAAATGATCATGATTTTTGTCGTGATCCTGTTGCTCTTCGGAGCCAAAAAACTGCCGGAACTCGCCCGCGGAATCGGCAAAAGCATGGGGGAATTCAAAAAAGCCCGTGACGATTTTGAAAAGGAGATCACCCGCGGCGAGACCGACGTGAGGGTGAAGGATGCTCCTGGCAAGGAGCCCCAAGACACTTGATTTTCATGAGCCAAGGGCGGTTTTCCGGTCTCCTTGCAAAGCGTGCCCCGGGGTTTACCGGGGCCGTTTTCGTTGGTGCCCTTGCGCTCTGGTTCACGTCCTGCGGCAAAAAGACCGGCACCCCCGAATGGGGCCGCGAGGAAGTGGGAAAACCCGCGGTTGCCGAAGTTTCCAACTCCGTCGTTGCAAAACCGGTCTCCGGACGGACCACAACTGCGCAAGCCCCACCCTCAGCCGTGGCACCGCCCTCCACGGAGGGACTGCGATTCATCGCCTACAACGTGGAAAACTGGCTGACCATGGACCGCTTTACTGACCAGAAGCCCTCGCAAAACGCCCCCAAACCCGCTGCGGAGAAACAGGCGGTCATCGACATTCTGGTGAGCCACTCGCCGGACATCGTCGGCCTCTGCGAAATCGGCGAGGCCGGGGATCTGGCGGAAATTCAGAATTCCCTCAAAGCCGCCGGGCTTGACCTGCCCCATGTGCTCTACACCGGCGGGTCCGACCCCATCCGCCATCTCGGGCTGTTATCCCGCTTTCCGATCACCTCGAGGGCGAAACCCGCTGAGGTCGATTACCAACTCAAAGGCCGGACCTTTGCCATCAACCGCGGAATCCTCGATGCCACCATCCGCGCACGCGGTAAGTCCTATCGGTTTCTCGGCGTACATTTGAAATCCAAACGCGAGGTCGAGGAAGCCGATCAGGAGGAGATGCGGATTCACGAGGCCCGCTTGCTGCGCCACCACGTGGACGCGATCCTTCTAACCGACACGAACGCCCGCCTGATCGTGTATGGCGATTTTAACGACACGCGCCCGAGCAAGGCCTTCCGGACGGTGACCGGAAATTACAACGATCCCGGCTATCTCACTGCAATTCCCGCCAAAGACTCGCGTGGCGAGGCATGGACTCATCACTGGGCCTTGCATGACACCTACTCGCGGTTCGATTACATCACTGTCACCCGCATGCTTAAACCCGAGGTGGACTTCAAGACCTCCCGCATCATCGACGATCCGTCATGGAGCGAAGCTTCCGACCATCGGCCGGTTCTAGCGGTTTTTAAGTGAGCTCGATCAGATCCCGGTCAGCACCTCGCGAAAGACCGATAGCGTGTCGTCGAGATCCGCTTCGGTATGGGCGAGAGAGAGGAAGCCGGTTTCGTAGGGGCTTGGCGCGAGGTAGATACCCTTGTCGAGGCAGCCCCAGAAAAACTTTTTGAAAAACCCGAGGTCCTGCTTCATCACGTCGGAAACGTTGACGATTTCGCGATCGGTAAAGAACAAACAGAACATCGAGCCGACGCGGTTCAAACGATGCGGCACGCCTTTTTCCGCGAGTAACTCGCGCAGGCCGGCTTCGAAGTGGGCGCCGAGTTGTTCGAGGCGCGGGAAGCCGGAGGGTTTGGAAAGTTCCTTAAGCTGGGCCAGTCCGGCGGCCATGGCGAGCGGGTTGCCAGATAAGGTGCCTGCCTGATAGACCGGGCCGTCGGGAGCGAGCATGTCCATCACGTCGGCGCGGCCGCCGAAGGCACCGACCGGCAAGCCGCCGCCGATGACCTTGCCGAAACAGGAAAGATCCGGCGTTAGATTTTCAAGTCCCTGCACGCCGGCCTTGCCGAGGCGGAAGCCGGTCATGACTTCGTCGAAGATGAGCAGGGCGCCGTGCTGTTTCGTGATGGCGGAGAGCCGATTCAAATAGCCGGGTCTTGGAAACACGAGACCGGCGTTGGCAGGGTAGGACTCGACGATGATGGCGGCGATTTGCTCTCCGCGGGCGGCGAAGAGCGTTTCGAGTGCCTCGGCATCATTGTAAGGCAGCACCAGGGTTTTTTCCGCAAAGGCTTTGGGAACCCCGGCGGAATCGGGCTCGCCGTGGGTCAGCGCGCCGGAACCGGCAGCAACGAGCAGCGAGTCACTGTGGCCGTGATAACAGCCGTCGAATTTCACGATCAGGTCGCGTTTCGTAAATCCGCGGGCAAGGCGGATGGCCGACATCGTGGCCTCGGTGCCAGAGTTGCACATGCGGACCTTTTCCACCGAGGGCACCCAACCGCAGATCGTGCGGGCCATTTCGACTTCAAACGGATTGGGGATGCCGAAGGAGATGCCGCTCTTGGCGACTTCATGGATGGTATTGGTGATGACCACCGGCGCATGGCCGAGAATGTTCGGGCCCCACGAACCGATGTAGTCGATGTAGGTCTTGCCATCGATGTCCTCAATCCGGCTGCCAGCCGCGCGGCGCACGAAAAACGGCTCGCCGCCAACGTTACGAAAAGCACGGACAGGCGAATTCACCCCACCAGGGATGAACTCCTTGGCAACAGCGAACAACTTCTTCGAGAGCGGACCGGGTGAATTCATGCACGCATTCTGAACCAAAATCGGCAACCGGCCAATCGCGAAGAGTGGATTTCCCATGAATAATCACCCGAATACCCGAGTCCATTTACAATCATGGTTCCGTTTTTCAAAAAACCCGTTATCGTTCCTCACATGAAGCTGGCAATGAGACTGTTGATCGCCGCCTGCCTGGTCCTGCCGCTCTCTGCCGAGTCGAAGCGCGGAACACGAAAATCCCTGTTGGATACCGATCCGGACGTGGTTTATTTGGACCAAACCATGACCAAACCGATCGACCTCAAGGTGATCAAGGAAGCTCCGGTCTTTTCCGACAAGGAAGGCAAAATCCGCCTCGGAACCCTCAAGGCCAATCAAACCGCCCGCCTTGAGGCCATCACGGACAACATCTACCGGGTCCGCGGTCAAGGCACGCGCGACGGAATCGCCGGATGGGTCGCCCCGTGGGCGTTTACCTCGAAGGATCCACAGTTCGTGGTGCATCTCAAAGATCTCTATGACCGCCAACTCCAAGTCCAAGCCCTGATCCAGGCCAAACAAGTCGCAGTGGGCATGACTCTTGACGAAATTTCCCGGTCCCGCGGCAAGCCCACCAAGACCAGCCTTCGCAAGACCGAAAAAGGACAATCTGGCCGCTGGGAATACATCGACTACGAGCAAATCAAACACTACACCACCCGTGTCGATCCCGTCACCGGCGGGGTCTACCGACAGTTTTCCCACATCACCCAAGTGGAGAAAAGCCGGACCGCGGTGGAGTTCAAGGATGACGTGGTCACTGCGGTCGAAGAGAGCGAGGATCATCAGGGCGGCAATGTCCGCATCGTCGTGCCGCCGCTGATCTTCGGTTGGTGACGCAGCCGTTTTCGCGCGATTGAGCGCAGCAAATCGTGGGTTCCAATCCGCCAAAATCATGGTTTCATCCGCCATGGCTTTGCACTGCCCCGACTCGATGACCGCCGTCGCCGGATTCTTCAACGGCTTGTCACGCGGGAAACTCGACAATTTAGGAGACATCTATTCCCCGGCGGTGGATTTTCAGGATCCGATCCACCAAGTTCGCGGGATGGCCGCCCTGCGCGGGATCTATGAGGATCTCTTCGGGAAAAAATGCCGCGTTTCGATGACCGTGACGGATGCCCATGGTGACGAGCGAACCGGTTTCCTGCTGTGGACCTTGCGCTATGAATTCCGCGGCAAAGAACACGTCATCACCGGCACCAGCCATCTGAAATTCGCCCAGGACGGCCGTGTGGCGGTGCAACACGATCATTGGGATGCGTCGTTTGCCATGGATGACGAGTTTCCATTCATCGGCTGGGTGCTTCGTGGAATCCGGCGTCTCATGAAGGCAAAACCAAAACCTTCCATGTAAAGGTACCTCACGCGGCACCTGACTCCCGCGGTGTAAAACCCCGCTCCGTCCTGCGACCAGATGCTCTCTTGATTTTTTTCTGATGACGAATTATTTTAGGATGGCTGTTTTTAAAGGCGACGAGATTCCTACCTCCACTGAGGAAAGTCATGAAAGTATTCATTCAGCACCTTGCACTGGTCCTTCTCACCGCGACATTCGCTCCCGCCCAGCAAGAGGACCCCAACAAATCGAAACTTGAGGCTCTGGCGGCGAACGCAGCCAGCTTTGTGAATGCCTACAATAAGGAGGATCCGGACGCGCTTGCGAAGATGTTTCTTGCCGACGGCGAAATCGTCCTCGCCGACGGCGAGGTGGTCGCGGGACGCGATGATATCCGCGAGTTCTACACAGAGATTTT
This sequence comes from Prosthecobacter debontii, assembly GCA_945869465.1. GTDB lineage: Bacteria > Verrucomicrobiota > Verrucomicrobiia > Verrucomicrobiales > Akkermansiaceae > Luteolibacter. The sequence goes on along the minus strand of CAMBPB010000002.1, from coordinate 28,220 downwards.
CTCCGGCGATGAAAAATCCAAAGCCGCGCTGGAGACCGGTTCGGTCCGTTTGGTGACTCCCTGCATCGCAATTGAGGATGGCACCCTTCATCTCACAAAATCCTCGGGCGAAGTCGCCCCCCATTATGATACCGCGGTGCAGGTCAAACAGGAAAATGGAACCTGGCTCACCGCGAGCGTCCGCGACGAGATCGGGGACCACGCTCCGGCAAGCGAAAAATTGATCGCTCTTCAATGGCTTATCGGCGACTGGCTTATCGAACAGGACGGCTGCCGCACTTTCATCACCTTCTCATGGAGTGATGACGCACCATACCTTGATGGCACAGCGCTCACGGAAGACGCCTGCGACGACAAATCGGCCGATGCTCCGCCGCCGCCCGCTCCGGTGCCGCTTGAAAAACTCACCGGAACTTGGGTGTCTGACAAGGGTCCGCAGGGCACGGTCACCCTTGCCCTCAGCGAAGGCAGAAAATTCGCCTGGACCTACAAAAAAGGTGAGAAAACCCGCGAATTTGGCGGCAGTTTCAGTATTAACAAAGTCGGACTGCTGGCCCTTGATGCCGAAGAAAGCCAGATGGTCGCGGCGGTCGTACTGCCTCAAAGGACGACGAAATGAAATTCGTTCTCGCAGGCGGACCACCAGACGATCCAGGCTTGATATTCACGAAAAAGTAACCCTCAACGGTTCGCGAGAATTCAAACCACCGGCATGAAATCACCAATCTTCCACCTACTCCTCGCGGGTTTCGCATCCGCTGACATCACCGCTCCAGCACCCAACAACACCACCCCTCCACCGGCACCTCCGGTGCTGCGTGCCGGGGTGGCCGCCGCAGGCCATGAGTTGCCCGCCGTTCTATCCGCCACACGCCTGCTTGGCCAGGATGCGGTCAATACCGCACATCGAGTGCGCGAACAGGTTCCCACCGACGGTTACATGGCCCATTTCACCATCGACTCGGATTTCGGCGAGTTTCGCTGCATCGGAACCGATCAGGCGCGCGCCAGAATTCGGGAAATGGAAGCCATCCAAAAACTGGTGGCGGTGAGCAAGAGCGACCTCTTTGCGGAAGGGGTCAAACGCTCGATCGAACAACCGATCGATGCGGTGAAAAACCTCGCGAAAGATCCGCTGGGCTCGGTCAAGGCCGTACCAAAAACCGTGGGCCACTTTTTCCGCAAAGTCGGCAAGTCGGTCGAAAACGCGGCTTCCCATGTGCGGGACCGCGCGCAAAACGGTGAGGAAAGCGAAACCGGACCCGCCATCGCGCGGACGGCCAAAGGCGTGATCGGATTCGACAGCGCCAAGTTGGAATGCGCGAAGCAACTCGGTGTGGACCCCTACACCGACAACGCCCGACTTCAGGAAGAGATCGAAAAAGTCTCATGGGTCTTCTTTTCCGGAGGCCTTCCCCTGCGGGTCGGAGCCGCCGTCGCCTCGGGCGGCGCCTCGGTCGCACTCACCGCCACCAAGGTCGTGGGTTTGCCGGATGAAATCTATGCGCTGACGCCTGCGGAACTCACCCTGCGAAACTCACAGGCCATGGAATTGATGGGCGTTCCTGCGGACAGCGCTAGGAAATTCTCCTCTAACGAAGCGCTTTCGATCACCCTGCGCCGCTCGATCATCCGCTCGCTGCAGGCGCTCGGAGAGATCAAGGGACGCGCAGCGATCATCGAGGTTGCCGCAAACTGCGAGACCCGCAGGCAGGTGGAGTTTCTCGATCAAGCCCTCGTTCTTGTCGCCCAACGCCAGCAATCGGGCAAATCCAAGTTCGCATCGTTTGAAGTCAGCGGACGCCTTCCCGTCGTCATTGATGCGAGCGGAATCCTTCACATCCCGGCTCCAGTGGACTATCTGAGCTGGACGCCCGAGATGGCGGAATTCGCCAATCGCGAGGATCTTGCAAACCGCAAACCCGTGCTCCTGCTAGCAGGCGGAGCCAGCGACCGCGCCCGCCTAGAACTCACCACGCTCGGCTGGACGGTGACCCGTCCCTAAAGCTCCGGCAGGCGAAGCCTTCGCAGACAATGACTTCGGTTTCACCGCCGCGAGTGACAACCGCCCGCGGAAAATAGGTGGATCGAAGTTTTTCCGAATCTTCCCGTCCCATCACTGCGGGAACCGCAATCCTCATCACCCCGCGCTGGTGCAGATCCAACGCGGACAGTAACAGGGGCGCGGCAAATGCCTGCGTTTCCAGAATCCGCGAACCGGCGCGCAGCAATGCCTCGGCACGCACGGCATAGTCGGGAACATCAAGCAGAACCGCGAGTTTGAGCAGATTCTCCGCCGCCAGATGATTCGGCGATGGCTCGGCTCCATCATAATCCTCACGGATCACCAACAGGATCTCTCCCCCCAGTTCGGGCCGCATGACGTATCCCGCTTTGGCAGCATCCCAGAAATCCGCGTCAAGTTTCTGTTGGAGCTGTTTCACCCACTCTAGCCAGCTGGCTTCGGGTGCCGCCGCATGAAGCTCGATCAACCCGGAAATGAGATAGACATAATCGGCGGGAAACGCCCCGGCATTGCCCCGGTGCCGCCGGAAGGAGCGGAACAGCCGTTCTCCATCCCATAGCTCCCGTTTCAAAAATCCCGCCGCCTCGTTTGCCGCAGCAGCTAGATCCCCACGCTCTAACACACGCGATCCGCGCGCCAATGCGCCGATGGCAAGGCCGTTCCATGCACTGACAATCTTGTCATCGCGATGCGGTGGCGGACGCCCAGTTCGATACTCTGTTAGAACTTCCGCCGCTGCGGCAAGCCGCTCGCGGATCTCGCTTTCAGAACAATCGAACGTGATTGCCAGATCCCCATCCCGCATCGCGCGGAACAAGGTGTTCTGTCCCGCCAGCTCGCCGTGCGGGTCGCTTTCCGACCGGGCATTGCCTGCAGCCTCCACGCCGAATGCCGCGCAAAAAATCGACGCATCCCGCGGAGCCAGCAAGGCGGAGATTTCCGCGGCCTCCCAAGTCCAGAACGCGCCTTCGCGTTTGTGCCCCGCATCCGGCGAGGGCAGGCTGTCCGCATCCTCGGCGGCATGGAACGCCCCTCCGGAATCACACGTGGTATCCAGCAGATACCGGAAAACCCCCTCAGCCACCGCGCGAAACGATGCATCGCCGGATATCTGCCAGGCATCAAGATAGGCCATCGCTAGCTGCGCCTGATCGTAGAGCATTTTTTCATAGTGCGGCACATGCCAGTAGCGGTCCACCGAGTAGCGATGAAAACCGCCGCCGAGATGATCGTGCATGCCGCCCGCAGCCATCGCACTGAGGGTGCAAGCGCTCATCTCCCACGCCATTTTTCCTTCCTCGCTGTCACTGCCGAACCGTTCGCTCAACTGCATCAAGGTCCGCACCACCACCGGGCGGGGGAATTTCGGAGCCCCGCCGAAACCACCCCACTGCGGATCGAACATCGCCTCACACCGGTCGAGAAAATCACCGAAAACCTTGGATCCCGGAACGCCGCGCATGCCGAGCGACTCATCCGCCTCACACCGAAGCTGCTCCATCGCACGTGCGGCGCTGGATTCCATTTTCTCCCGGTCATCCCGCCACAAGCGCCCGAGTTCATGACAAACCCGTTGAAAACCCGGCCGCCCGCGCCTGTCCTCAGGCGGAAAATAGGTGCCGCCGAAAACCGGATTGCCCGCAGGGGTGAGCCACACGCTCATCGGCCAACCGCCCTGTCCACTTGTCGCCTGCACATAGGCCATGTAGGTGGCATCGATGTCCGGCCGCTCCTCGCGGTCCACCTTCACATTGATGAAATGATGGTTCATCACCTCCGCAATCCGTTCGTTTTCAAAAGTCTCGTGCTCCATCACATGACACCAGTGACAGGTCGAATAACCGACTGATAGAAAAACCAGCTTGTCCTCCCTGCGGGCGCGCTCGAATACATCTTCACTCCACGCATGCCAATCAACCGGGTTGTGGGCGTGTTGGAGCAGGTAGGGTGATGTCTCGTGGATCAGAGCGTTTGACATGGGACCGCAAACCTACCACGGACTTGCCCCATGTCCACCCCGGCTCACAATCCAGTAAAGTCCCTGACCGAGCCGCCATTTTCCACATGCTCCATTAGTGCATCATCTAACATAGCGGAGTATTGCCAATACACCGGCAAAAAACTCACGCCGGCCGAGGGCAACATCGATCACGTGCTGCCCCGCTCGCGGCGGCGGACTGTCGTCGTGGGACAACTGTGTGCTCTCGCACCGTGAGGTGAACCTGCGCAAGGCCGACACCATCGAATTCCGCCGCGATAGGTGTGGGCCGGATACTCGCTTCAAGGAGGTGCGGCGGTATGGTTGGACGAGGCGCGACTTGACGATGCCTCCGGGTAACCGAACCGTTACCCACAAGGGCTGCGTTGCAGGAGAAATCGCTTGTGGGGCCGGGTGACAGGAGCTTCGTTGGCCCGGGATTCGTCTGGCTCCCGGAAACCACATGATCCTCCGAGACCTCCCCTTCCCTGCCTCCGCGGCGAGCCAATTCCCGGGCTTTGCTTTCCGTCGCGGCTATCACATCCTTCCGGCATGAGTCTCTGGCACATGATTTTCACCAACCTGCGGCGGCACCGGGTGCGGACCGCCATCGGCGCGACGGGTATCGCGCTTGGCGTGGCAACGATGTTGAGCGTGGTCGGCCTGCTAGGCGGCGCGGTGAAGATGTTCGAGCGGATCCTGCGCAGTGACTCGGAAATGGTGGTGTTCGAGAAAAACGTGTCGGATTTGTTTTTCAGCAACGTGCCGGTGGAGGTGGTGGAGGAGTTGGAATCCCAGCCGTTTGTCAAAGAGGCGCAACCGGTGTTGTTCACCATTATCACCGCGCCGGACCGGCCGGTGGTCACTTGTTTCGGCATCCGCGCGTCCGATGGCCGACTTAAAAAAGGCGAGTGGTTGCAAGGCGGCGCCGCGCAATTTCAGGATGATGGCGAGGGCGTGGTGCTAGGCGAACGGGCGGCGGAGTTCCTGAACGCCAGGGCCGGCGGCAAAATCGAACTCGGCCAGGGAACCTATCCGGTGGCCGGCGTGATACGGATGGAAAACGGTTTTGAGAATGGCGGCGTGTTCATGCCGCTGCTGGCCTGCCAGAAGGCGTTCCACAATGAGGCTGTCTGCTCGGTGATCACCGTGGCGTTGGCGGATGGCCATGAATCATCCGAAGTGAAGGAGTGGATGGGGAAAACCCACGAGCGCCTCACGGCGCTGGAAAACGAGGAGTTCAGCCGCAGTTACTCGCAGTTCAAGATCATGAAGACCACCGCCTGGGTGGTGGGCGGATGCGCTTTTTTGTTAGGCGGACTGAGTGTCACCAACACGATGATCCTCTCGGTCTTCGGGCGCATCAAGGAGCTGGCGATCGCGCGCGTTTGCGGCTTCTCACGCGGCCAGGTCGCGCGGATGATCTTCGGCGAGTCTTTGTTAGTCTCGGCGCTCGGCACGGTGGCCGGCTGGGGCCTGAGCAGCGGCGGCCTTTTCGTGCTGTCCCGAATCCCGCAATTGCAGGGATACGTCGAGCCGCGCATCGGCTGGCAGGAAGTGGCCGGAGCCATGACGCTGGCGGCACTTACCGCATTTGCGGGCGCGCTCTATCCGGCATGGTATGCCGCCAACCTGAAACCCGCTGAGGCGCTGAGATTCGAATAAGGAAGGAAAATCATGAACAAACAAGTGCTAGTGGAGGATGTGTGGAAAAGTTTCGACCGCGGACGGATCGAAGTGCTCAAGGGCGTGACGTTCACGGTGCCAAAAGGTGAGATCGTCGCGCTTTGCGGAACTTCGGGTTGTGGCAAGTCCACGCTACTCAACGTGATTTCAGGCCTGGAGGAAGTGGATCGAGGGAAGATCCGCGTCGCCGGCTTCGATGTGGTGGAGGAGTCCACCCGCATCGACCTATTGCGCCATCACATCGGATATGTGTTCCAGTTCCATCACTTGATGCCAGATCTCACCCTGGCGGAAAACTGTTTGGTGCCGTTGATCGCCACCGGCGGGCAGCGGGCGGACGGACTGGCCCGGCTGCATGAACTCGCCACCGCGACCGGCGTCGAGCACCGGCTCGGCCAGCGGGTGCGCGAGCTTTCCGGCGGCGAGCGCCAGCGCGGGGCCTTGGTGCGCTCGCTGATGAACGATCCTGAGTTGTTGTTATGCGACGAACCGACCGGCGCGCTTGACGAAAAAAACCGCGCGAAGGTGTTCGATCTGTTACTCGATCTGGTGCGCGCCCGTGGCCGCACGCTGGTGCTGGCTACCCATGACCTGGAGCTCGCCCTGCGCTGCGACCGCACGGTGAAGATGCGCGACGGAAGGATCGAAGGGGAGGTGCGCTGATGACCACATCCCCGGGCATTCCGGCGGACGCGGGGGTTTCCTCCGCGGTGAGGCATGCCCTAGGATGGCTGGTTTTCGGAAACTCGGCGGGTCTCTATCTGGCGATGCTGTTGCTCTATCCATCGTTGCAACTCGCAGATTGGACGTATGGCCGCTGGGTGCCGGTGCATTTGAATGTCCAATTGTACGGATGGACCTCGCTGCCGCTGGTGGCGTGGTTGCTCTCGATTTACGAAGTGGACCGTAGCCGGGTTTCCCGGTGGGCGCCGGCGGCGGTGTGGGCCTGGTCCGCCGCGCTCGCGCTGGGCGTCTATCATTGGCTGGGCGGGGTGACATCCGGGAAAATCTTTCTTGATTGGAAGGGCGGCGCGTTGTGGGCATTGATGGCCGCGCTGGTGATCCTCTGGTTCGTGCTCGCGGCGGCTTGGCAGAATCGCTCGGCGGGCTGGAACAAGCGGCGCAGACTCGCCGCCCTGGCAGGTCTGATCGGTCTCGCCTTGGTCCCGGCCTCGCTGATACTAACCTCCTCGCCCGCGACTTATCCGCCGGTGGACCGCACGACCGGCGGGCCCACCGGCTCTAGCTTGTTAGGTTCCGCGTTGGTCGTCGTGGGCCTGATGCTGTTGTTGCCGCGCCTGGCGGCCAAAGTCCGTGACGGCAGGGACCGGCCTCCTAGCGGTCCGTGTGAATGGAAAGAGGATTCCGGATCATGTGGCTACCAGACGGCCTCTAATGATCGGGATTCATCCACACTCCATTCGCCAGACCGTTGTGGAGAACGGTCCCTACCTTTCCTGAAAAAAATACCGGGCATTTGGATTTTCTTCGGCGTTTCGTGGATCGTGTTCGGAGTGACCGAAGCGATTGGCGGCACGCACCACGATGTTCATCAGATCGGCGCGATGCTGTTTTTGCTGCCGTGGGTCTGGTGGCTGCCGAGGGACGGGTCCCATTTTGACTGGCCGGAAGGTTCGCGGTCGTGGCGCATGGCGATGTTCGCGTGGTGGGGATTGTTAGTGGTGAGCGGCCTGTGGATGTATCAACCCGGCGTGTTGGACCGCTTGAAGTTCACCCAGGGTCTGGTGGCCCACTCGCATCTGGCAATGGCGGGTTTCACCACCTCGTTCTGCGCGTTGCTGCTGGTGTTGCTCACCGGCAGGCGGATGGGCGGCGCGGTATCGGTGGTGGTGTGGCACGTGGCGGCTCTGGCAATGATCGTGACGCTCACGGTGATGGGATGGGGTGAAGGGGCAGGTCCGGCGTGGATGAGTGCCCAGCCCGCGTGGCGGGAACTGGGGTTGGTGGTCCGGGCGCTTAGTGGAGGCTTGATGTTGGCGGTTTCCTTGCTTTGGTTACACGAACGGAGGAGACTGTGACACGATCGGATTTCTTGAAACTGTGGAGTATCGCAGTGGGCACGATGGATGCCGTGACCGGGCTGTTGCTGATAATTTATCCGGCATCGGTGCTGGTGATGTTGGGAATCGAGCCACCTTCGGCGGATGCGCTGCTGTTTCTCAGTTGGATCGGTGTGTTCGTGATGGCGGTGGGCCTGAGTTATGGCCTGGCGCTGGGGAAACGGCGCAGCCGCGGTGAAACGGTGTGGATGGTCACCTCGATCGTGCGGATCTTGGTGGCGGCTTTTCTAACATTAAAGATTGTCGGCGAATCCATGCCGATGGCATGGATCCTGGTGGCCATCTCGGATTGCGTGGTGGCGCTGGTGCAAATCGCCGTGCTGGGGGCGGGATGGTGGAAGGAGCCGTCCCGATGAATGGGGTGGCACTCCGTGCGGCGGTGGCGGTCGCCGCGGTGTATGGATTCTTTTTGATCTTCGCGCAGTTTTCATTCGTCGAACTGCTGCGCTCCGGGGGGGCCAGCCTGACCATGGAAAAAACGGCGCTTGGGATCATGGCCGCGGCGGGGATCGCGGGGGGATTTCTAGCTGCATGGCGCGGAGTGACCCCCGTGATGGTGAGAATCGCGCTGGGTGTGGCGGCTCTAACATCCTCGCTGGCGCCGTTCGCGAGTGCAATGCCGGGAGCGCTCGGGGTGGCGGCGGCGACGGGTGCTGCACTGGGCGTGGCGACGGTGGGGCTATCGGCACTGGCACCGGCATGGTGCGGAGTGGCGTGGGTGGGAGTGGGGACGGGGCTGGGTTATGCATGCTGCAATTTCCCCGCGGTGTTTCAGCAATCCCCGGCCGGGCAGGCGTGGATCGGCGCGGGTTTCGCCGTGGTGGGAATGCTCGCCGTGCCGGCACGCACGGAGTGGCGGGCGATGGAACACCGCAAGGTGATTCCGCTGTGGGGCGCGCTGGCGATGTTCACGGCGTTGGTGTGGTTGGATTCGGCGGCGTTTTTCATCATCCAGCATTCCGAGGATCTGAGGTCGGGCACCTGGGGCGAACCCATGCTGTGGAGAAATGCGGCGGTTCACCTCGTGCTGGCCTGCGTGGCGGGTTTCTGGCTGGCAAGTGGCGGAGCGCGGGCGTTGCCTGGCGTGGCGTGGGTGTTGTTAGCGGTGGCGGCATTGGCGGTGAACGGCGAATCCACGCGCGGCCTGGCGGGCTGGTTCTATCCGGCGGGTGTTTCGCTTTACTCTGCGGCGCTGGTGGCGTGGCCGGGATGGTTCTCGGGAGTGAACGGGGTGCGCCCCGCGGCGTGGCGGGCGGCCTGGCTTTTTGCGGTCGCGGGTTGGTTCGGTTCCGCCAATGGCATCGGCATGGCGCAAACGCTGAAGCAGGTCCCGCCGGTGTTTGTCGCGGGGGCCGGAGCGGTGGTGATCGGGGTGATGGTTCTATCAGATATAAAACACTGGCGCGCGGCATTGACGGTTGCCGTGGTGGCGCTCGTGGCGGCGTTCTCCCAAGGTACGGAGTCCCCTTCTCCTTCATCGGCCATGGAACGCGGGCGGCGGGTGTATCTATCCGAAGGCTGCATCCACTGCCATTCGCAATATGTGCGTCCCGGTTCGCCGGACGAGGCGATCTGGGGTCCCGCCCGCGGAGTGGAGGAGGTGTTGAAGGGCGAGCCGGTGTTGATTGGAAACCGGCGGCAGGGACCGGATCTAACAAACGTCGGTGCGCGGCGCTCGGAAGCATGGCTGAAAGTCCATTTCCTCAATCCTCGCGAGCTCGCTCCCGACAGTGCGATGCCATCCTACGCGCATCTGTTTGACGACGGGCGGGGACAGGATTTGGTCCGCTACCTCAAGGAGTCCGGGGTGAGTGCGACCGCGAGCCTGATGGCGGAGTCGGCCCGCTGGAAACCGGTCGGCTCCGGATTAGGAAGCGACGGGAAATCACTTTTTGGATCCCATTGCGCAGCGTGCCACGGTGCGCTGGGCCGCGGACACGGTCCCCTGTCATGGCATTTGGCCCGCCCTCCCGCGAATTTGTCGAAGGGTCCGTTCATCTGGAGCGCAGCGGGTGAAAATCTCGATCTCCGGATCGCGCGGGTGATCAAATTCGGCATTCCCGGCACCGACATGCCGGGCCACGAAACCCTGCTTGATCGTGACGTGCTCGCGCTAAAAGACTACGTGCTCGGGTTCCGCCATTGATGCGGCAAGCGATTCTGGATGAACTGCGAGCCGAGCGCTTCTGATGCGCAACTTCGACACCGGCGTTCTGCTGAAGCTCTACCTGCCGGAACTCCGCGCCGCCGAGGCGGTGGACATTGTGAGCGCCAGTCCCGGCACAGGCCGCGCACCCACCCGCACGAACTGGAAATGCGCTCCGCCCTGCGGCAGAAAACAGGCCGCGGCGAACTGCCTCATCCAGAATGTGACGCATTGGTCACTCAAATCGAAACCGATCTCGCCGCTGGACTGCATGGGCGGGTGACGGTTTCTTGGCCGGGTGTCTTCGCCACGGCGGAGGTGCTTTACGCCGCTCACTGCGTCGGCACGCGATGCCTCAGTTGGAGACGGCGACCCGTGCAAGGACCTTGCGATCCGTCTCCTGCCACCAGAGCTAATCCGCCCACCCACCCGGATTTCAAAACTCTCACCATCGGCAAGCCCAGCGCATCCCGTTCTTCCTCCGTGAAAGCGGTTCCCTTGTTCAACAGCGGATTGGCGAGCAATGCGCACCCGCGACGAACCCGAGGAGAACCCATGTGATTACGCCCATGACACGACCATCCGCGCATCTTCCTCAAAGTCAAAACGATTTCAGTCCATCGCTTCGATCGCGGGAGTATCCGCTTTATCCGGGGCGAGTGCCTCGGTCGCTTGTTTCATCAATCGTTCGGCGAGGGCTTTGAGATCCTCCACCGGAATGGAGAAATTCTCGGCGCGGTTCGCATGGGCGATGTTCATGCCGAGGCAGCGGCCTTCAAGATCCAGCAGCGGACCGCCAACAATCGTGCTATCACTGAGAATGTCGTGCTGCATCACACGTGGGAAACCGCTGCGGCGTTTTGAAAACTTGCCGCTCATCATGTCGTTGCGGTTCATCTGATCGGTGAACATTTCCCCCTTGGCGGCGAGGCGGACCTCGGCGGTTTTTTTGTCCTTACCGCGGCGGTAGGTGATTTTCACATTGGTGCCCGCCTTGCGGTCCTTGAGGGCTTCGGCGATTTCCTCGATCTTTTTCACGGGCTTTCCCTCGATTTCCAGAAGCACGTCGCCCTTCTGCAGGCCGGCTTCCTTGGCCCCGCTTTCTTCGTTCACTTCCTCGATTTCGAGCGCTTTGGATTGGATGTTGAGCACCACTCCGAGCGCGGCCCCGCCGGACGCCGGGATCTCGCGGGTCTGCGCACTAACAATGCCTGCCATCAAGCGGCGTTTGGTCCGCGAGGTCGATCCATTCTCCACCACCCAGGTACCTTGCGGGACATCGCTTGTCGGCGCATACACGACGGGGATCAATCCGGCTGCCTCGATCTTCAACAGAGCGACGTCCCACGCGGGATCGACGGCAACGATTTTCACCTCGGGGTAACGCACCTGATCGACCGTGACTGCGGGCGCTTTCACCTCCATGATTTCACTGGCTTTGGTGAGGATATATCCATCCGCGGAAATCACGACGCCATAGCCTGTTTCCTTCCGTCCCTCGAGAATCACGGCGCTGGATGTTTGCAGGACCGCGCGCTGTGTTTCGAACACGGCGACCACGGCGGTGCCGGTCGTCCGATAGATGGACTCCAGGCTTTGCTGGCCGGGCAGCGGGGTCGCCAGGGCGCAGAAGAGAACCGATCGAATCCAGTTAGCGTTCACCGAGGTTAAATGTTAGATTTTCCATTTTGCCGTCGCGTTCGAGTTCGAGCGTGATCTCGTCGCCGGCGGACAATTCCTTGAGCAGGTCCTGCAGCTCGGTGGGTGTCGCGAGCGGCGTTTCATTGATTTTGAGGATCGCATCGCCCACTTTGATTCCCTGCTCCTCGGCCGGGCACTTGTTGCCGACCTTCGTCACGCGCAAGCCGCCTTGCGCCCGGGCTTCGGTGGCGATGCCGATAAAACCGTTGCCCTTCTCCGTCTTCTTGGCGAACGGCCCCTCGCCAATAAACTCGGCTTTCATCAGGCCGTCCCAGTTTTTGACATACTCGCTCATCGGCACGTGCATGTTCACTTGGAGTTGCTGGCCGACGCGCGAGTGGATTCCCACCAGCTGTCCCGTTAGATCGAACAGCGGGCCGCCGGAATCGCCGCCGATCAAGATGCAGTCGGACTGGAAGGTCGAATTCGCGATCCGCACCAGACGGCCGAGGCGCACGACCGAGCCGCGCTGCTTGTCGAAGCCGCCGGAATGGCCGAGAGCAAACACCCAGTCGCCAAGGCGAGTCGAGTTGGTCCGGTCGATGTCAACGAAGGGATAGGTGCCTGGATCGGTGATCCGCATCATGGCGGCGTCGGTATCGGCCACCAGTCCAAGGGTCTCGGCCTGCAACTTGGTGCCGTCCTCCAGAATCACGGTGACTTTCTTTTTCACGCCCGCGGTGACGTGGGCGGCGGTGAGGATCAAGCCATCCGCAGACACAATCACGCCGCTGCCCGAGCCCTCGCCGATCTCGATGCAGACGGTGGCGGAGCGGGCCTGCGGCAGGGCTTTGACCAGCGCTGCCTGGAGTGCGTCGATATCCTTGCGGTTTTCCGGAGCCTTCTTGTCGTTCACATAAAGGCGATCGTCGGCGGCAAACGCAGCGCACGGTAAGAGGGCGAGAAACAGGCTGATCAGGCGGAATGTCATGACGTTGTTGAGCGGCACGCTAGCGCCATCATGTCTGTGCGGCAACCCGTGCGTGTGGGAGTTTGCGGAAAATTCCCGTCCATTCGCGACCTTCCCGGCCGGGATAAACCCGTTGCGGAACCCACGCGTCGATCCGCTCGAACCACCGCGAAAACAAGCCCTCCAACTCCGCGATGCTCACATCGAAAGGCGGCACCGATCGATCGTCGCCCGGGTCGTTCGGTGTCAGAAAAAACACGCCGGCCAGCACGCCGCCCGGAGCCAGCACGCCCGCCACGGCTTCGGCATAGGCTTCGCGCATGGAAGGATCGATTGCGCAAAAACACGTGTGTTCCCACACCGCGGAAAACCGGCGGCCTTCGCGCCACCCGGGAGTCAGGAAATCGCCAACCTCGTAGGTTTCCGCGCCGATCGCCGGGAATGCTCCGGCCCGTTCGATTGCCGTCTTCGCAATATCCACGCCGAGCAGCGGAATCCCGAGTCCGGCCAGCGCCCGCACATCGTGGCCGACACCGCAGCCCGGCACCAGCACCGGACCGCCACCCCACAAGGCCGGGCCGAGACGCTCGATCAACTCCAACAAAGGCGGCGCGGCGCCGCCCTTGTCCCACGGGGTCTCCCCCGCCCGGTAACAAGCTTCCCAATCTCTCATCGGCGGATTCCTTTCATCGGATTTCGCCCACCTTGAGACGCGAAGCCGCACCGGAAAGCAAGGCGATTCATTGTCAGCCCACGGATATTTTATTTGTGCGGATTGATTGTGTGGGAACAGGCACATGGCGACAGGCCGTTGTTGGCGGAGACCTTCACCGACAATGAAGCCTTCGGGGGCACCTGCGACAAGGCCGCCGCCTGGCAGCCCTGCGGGATTACCTGGGGCTGCGCCCGCGAACACCGCGCCGACGGCTCAAGCTCCATTAGGAACGCGGCGTATTTTCGCGGCTTCACAGGTGCTGCCATATTGCAAGATGATCGAAGCGCGACTCGGAGAGATCGCGGTCCCAAGTCTCGATGCCGCGGGACGCTTTCCTTGTAATTTCCTCCCATCCCTTCAAGATCCTCATCGCACCCGCTTGGCGGTGGAAAGCTTCCGGCACCTGATAACCCCCGCACTCCCATGTTCTCCAAACTCCTCCGCTACGGCAGCATCACGGCCGCTTTGTTAGGCGTGGTGGCCATCCTGTTGGTGGTCCGCATCCAGGCCGACCGCGCGATGCCGCCCGCCGGAAACCCCCTGATTCCGCCCGCACCCAAGCCCTACGCCCAATCCGTTTCCGCCACCGGCATCCTCGAAGCCCTCAGCGAAAACGTCGCCATCGGCGTGCCCCAATCCGGCCTCGTCACCGACGTGAAGGTGAAAGTGAACAACACCGTGAAGGCCGGCGACGTGCTGTTCCACCTCGATGACCGGGACCTCCGCGCACAGGAAATCTCCACCCACGCCCGCATCGAAGTAGCACAAGCCAAAATCGCCGTCGCCGCCGCCCAACTGGCCAAGGTCGAAGCCCAGCTTGGCCGCCTCACCGCCGTCACCGATCCCCGCGCCGTCAGCCGCGACGAGCTTGAAAACCGCAAGCAGGACGTGGCCGTGGCCCAGGCCCAACACGCCGCCGCCCGCGCCGACCTCGCCGCCACCGAGGGCGAACTGAAAAGCCTCGCCCTGCTGATTGATCGCCTCACCATTCGCTCGCCGCGTGATGGCACGGTGATCCAGGTCAACATCCGCGTTGGCGAATACGCCGCCACCGCTCCCCGGAACCCGGCGATGATCGTCGGTGAAACCGCCCGCCTCCAGGTGCGCGCCGACGTGGACGAGCAGAACGCCACCCGCATCCGTCCCGGTCAGAAAGGCCATGCCAGTTTGAAAGGCGATCCGTCCGTTTCCTTGCCACTGGAGTTTGTGCGCGTGGAGCCGTTTGTCATCCCCAAGGTTTCCCTAACCGGAGCAGGCACCGAGCGCGTCGATACCCGCGTCCTGCAAGTCATCTTCTGCCTCAATCGCCCGGAAAACCCGCCCCTCTACGTCGGCCAGCAGGTGGACGTTTTCATCGAAGCCCCGGAAAGATAATGCCATGAAAATCTGTTATCTCCTGCCTCCCGCCGCGCTTCTGCTGGTTGCCTGCACGGTTGGCCCGGATTTCCAGCTTCCCGGCACCAGCGGCGGATCGAAGTGGCAGGAAACCCAAGCCGTCTCCGGCGCGCGCCTGCCGGATGCCTGGTGGCGCCTCTTCAAGGACCGCGAACTGACCCGCCTGATCGCTCGTGCGCTGAGCGCCAACAACGACCTCGCCGCCGCCAAGGCCCGAGTGGACACCGCCCGCGCGCTGGTCGGCGTGGACCGGGCCAGGATGTTCCCCACCCTCGACCTCAACGCCAGCGGGGGCGCGGCACGGGTCGCGGCAGAGTCCGCCACCCGCAGCCTGCCCCCGGGTTTCGCCGTCGATCTCGATTCGCAACGTTACCGCGGCACCTTCGATCTCGCCTACGATCCGGACCTCTGGGGGCGCAACAAACGCCTGTTGGAAGCCTCCTCCTCCCAGGCCGCCGCCAGCGAAGCCCTGTTGGATTCGCAGCGCCTCGGAGTCGCCACCGAAGTCGCGCGCCAGTATTTCCTGCTGCGCGGTCTGGACCAACAGGCCGCCGTGCTCAACGACACGATCGAGAGCCGCCAGAACACGCTCGACATCCAAAAAAGCAAGGCCGACGCCGGCTTGATCGACGGGCTCTCCACCAGCCAGGCCCGCACCGAACTTGAGCTCGCCAACAACGACCTCGCCGCCGTCGAACGCCAGCGCGGCTCCGCGGAACATGCGCTCGCCGTGCTTTGCGGAATCCGCCCGGCGGATTTTTCCATCGCCAGCAGCGTGTCACGCGGCGCCCTGCCGTCCATCCGTGCCGGCCTCCCCGCCGAAGTGCTCGGCCGCCGCCCCGACGTCCGGGCCGCCGAACAGGACCTGCGCGCGGCCAATGCCCGCATCGGCGTCGCCGCAGCCGCGTTCTATCCGAATTTCAGCCTCAGCGGCGGAGGCGGCTTCGAGTCGCTCAACGTGAAAAGTTTCCTCGATTGGGAAAACCGCGTGCTCTCCATCGGCGCGGGGGTCGCCGCGCCGATCTTCGACGGAGGAACCAACCAATCAAACTTCCAAGCCGCCGTCAGCCGCCGCGACGAAGCCCTCGCGCATTACAAAAACACCCTGCTCGTCGCCCTTCGCGAGGTGGAGGACGCGCTCGTCGATCTCAAGGGCCTCGCCCGCTCCCGCAACGCGCTGGAGCTCGCTCTGGCCAGTTCCAAGGACACCCAGCGCCTGTCCCAGGAACGCTACGACAAGGGCCTCAGCAGCTACCTCGAAGTCGTGGAAGCCGGCCGCACCGTGCTGCGCGTGCAACTCATACTCGCCCAACAGGATGCCCAGCAGCGCATCACCCTCGCCGTCCTCGCCAAAGCCCTCGGCGGCGGCTGGAGCGGGAAATGACGCGCCTCGCTCCGTCTTTTCCTCGTTGCATGGGGAAGCCCGGGGGTTTTGCTGGTTGACGTCCGATCCCTTCCGGGGGCTGGATGGCAACATGCATCCGATCCGTCTTGTCTCCGCCGCCGGGCAGGTGGCCGACTATCTGCGAGGCGAAGCGGAGCGGGGGCGATGGGGGGAGAAAATGCCCGGGGTGGGCTGGCTGGCGGCGGAACTCGGCGTCAACCGCAAGACCGCGGAGGCGGCGCTGCGGCAACTCGAACGCGAGGGAGTGCTGGTGGCCCAGGGAGTGGGCCGCCAGCGGCGGATCGTGACGACGATGCAAGCGGGTGCCGTGCGGCCGTTGCGGGTGGCGATTTTGGTGACCGACGATCAAAACGCGGACTACCTGATCGAACTGCGACACTTGCTCGAACTGGCGGGCCACTTCCCTTTCAACACCAACCAAACATTGGTCGATCTCGGCATGGACGCAGGGCGCGTCGCCCGCTTCGTCAGCCGGATCGAGGCGGATGCCTGGGTGATCGTCGCGGGCTCGCTTGAGATCCTGGATTGGTTCTCCCGGCAGCCCCAGCCAGCATTCGCCATGTTCGGGCGCCGGGAGGGGCTGCCGATCGCGGCCACGGGACCGGACAAGGCGTCCGCCTTTGCCGCCGCCACCCGCCAATTGATCGGGCTTGGCCATCGCCGGATCTCGCTGTTGTGTCGCCAGCAGCGACGCTTACCGCAGCCGGGGTTCCCCGAGCGTGCGTTCCTTGACGAGTTAGCGGCGCACGGAATCCCGTCGGGCAGCTACAACCTGCCCGAGTGGCAGGAGAGCAAGGAAGGTTTCGGGGTGCTGCTCGACTCGCTGTTTAGCGTCACGCCGCCCACCGCGCTGATTCTCGACGAGGCGTTTCTCTTCAACGCGGCGCTCTATCATGTGATCGGACGCAAACTACGGGTTCCACACGATGTCTCGTTAATCTGCACGGACACCGATCCCACCTTTGACTGGTGCCAGCCGTCGGTGGCCCACATCCGCTGGGACACCCGCCCAGTGCTGCGGCGCATTGTGCGCTGGGCGGCCAACGTAAGCCGCGGCATCGAGGACCTGCGCCAGACGCTGACCCCCTCGGAGTTCGTCCCCGGCGGCACGCTCGGGCCGGTGGCGGAGAAGTGAGCTGAACGCAACCCAGCCCAACAGGCTAGGTTTGCGCGATCCGCGATGACCCTCGGTTGCCCGCGCGATTGACGGTTGGCGGCAATCGACGAAAGGGCGAGCGCCGCGAGCGCGACGGACGATCGGGCAAACGCTCCAAAGGTTGTGGGGTTGTGTTTCATTTGGGTTGGGTGGTTTCGTAATCTTTCAAAAAGCCAGGCTTTTAGGCTGCCAACCAGAAAGGGCAACCGCCCCTCGTTCATCCGGGCGGCGCCACCGGCCTTGTCGGTGCCTCTCTACGAAGCGTTTTGCGCCGCAATGGAAACGGAAACCGGCCGTCCGGTTTCACGCGGGGTTTTCGCCGCGGACATGAGGATTTCCTTGGTGAACGACGGCCCGGTCACGCTTGTGATCGATACGCGGTCCCGGGAATAAGCATTCGCCTTGCATCACCCAGAGCGGGTGCCTAGTTTTCCGCCGCCGTGCCGATAAACGCCATTCTTGCCCTTGAAGACGGACGCTGTTTCGAAGGAACCGCGTTCGGAGCCACCAGAACCACCACCGGGGAAATCTGTTTCAACACCTCGATGACCGGGTATCAGGAGGTCATCACCGATCCATCCTATCGCGGCCAGATCGTGTCGATGACCTACCCGCAAATCGGGAACTACGGCATCAACCCGCAGGACGCCGAATCCCGCGAGCCGCACATCCGCGGCTTGGTCATCGGCGAACTCTGCGAGGTCCCGTCCAACTGGCGCTCCAGCCAATCGCTCGGCGATTATCTCACCGCCCACGGCATTCCCGGCATCGAGGGCATCGATACCCGCGCGCTCACCAAACACCTCCGTTCGCGCGGTGCCATGCGCGCCTGTGTCACCACCGAACTCGACCGCGATGGCGCCATCGCCGCCGCCAAAGCCTCGCCACCCATGGAAGGCATGGACTACGTCAAGGAGGTTTCCACTCTCAATGCCTATCACTGGGAGGAAGAATCCCGCCGCTGGGTGCTGCCAAACCCTTCCACCGGTGACCAAGGCCCATACACCGACCTGCCACCCGTGCGCCATCGGATTGTCGCCTACGATTTCGGCATCAAATTCAATATCCTGCGCCGCCTGCGCCAGGCCGGATTCGAGGTGGAGGTGATGAATTCCACCGCCACCGCCGCCGCAGTGCTCGCGAAAAACCCCGACGGCATCTTCCTCTCTAACGGACCCGGCGATCCGGCCGCGCTCGGCTACATCCACCAGGAACTCCGCCAGCTCATCGGCAAAAAACCGATCTTCGGCATCTGCCTCGGCAACCAGTTGTTAGCCCACGCCTTCGGAGGCAACACCTTCAAACTGAAATTCGGCCACCGCGGCGGCAACCAACCGGTCAAGGACCTGCGGACCGGCAGAATCTCGATCACCTCGCAAAACCACGGGTTCGCCGTGGACCCCGCCTCGCTGCCGCCGGAAATCGAAGTCACCCACATCAATCTCAACGACGGCACCGTCGAAGGCATGCGCCACCGCGACTTGCCCGTCTTCAGCGTGCAGTATCACCCCGAAGCCGCACCCGGTCCTAACGACGCGTCCTACTTCTTCGAGGAATTCGCGGCACTGATAGAAACCACCAAAAATCTTTAACCGCGAATGGACGCAAATGAACGCGAATTGATCCTTAAGACTGAGGTATATGCCATCATTTCTTGTTCGCTCGAGATCATCAACGGCATAGGCCATGGCCTTCATGAAAAACCTTACGAAAACTCGCTGGCTGTCGAGTTTAGGTATAGAGGAATCCCATCCGAACAGCAGCGATCGTTTCCCGTGGTTTGGAGAGACACCCAAGTTGGCGAATTCATACCTGATCTAATCGCCTATGGGAAAATTGTCGTGGATACCAAAACCATCGAACGTATCACTGACATCCAGCGCGGGCAGATGCTCAATTACCTCCGAATCACCGGTCTGCCAGTGGGTCTAATCATCAATTTCAAAAAACCAACCCTCGAATGGGAGCGCACCATCCTCTCGCGCTAAAACAAAACATTCGCGTCCATTCGCGTCCATTCGCGTCCATTCGCGTCCATTCGCGGTTAAAAATCTTATTTCAAAAAATGAATACCATCATCACCGGGCTCCAGTGGGGAGACGAAGGCAAAGGCAAAATCGTCGATTATCTCACGGAAACCGCCGATGTCGTGATCCGCGGCCAAGGTGGCAACAACGCCGGTCACACGGTGATCACCGAGGGCACCAAGTATGTGTTGCACCTGCTGCCCTCCGGGATTCTGTGGGATGACAAGACCAACATCATCGGCAATGGCGTGGTGCTGGACCCGATCGGCCTGGTCGAGGAAATCGTCCGCATCGAAGGCCAAGGCATCGCCATCACCCCGGACAAGCTGCTGATTTCCGATCGCACCCACGTCGTGCTCCCCTTCCACAAGGAACTCGACGCCGCCCGCGAAGCCTCGCTTGGCGACCAGAAAATCGGCACCACCAAACGCGGCATCGGTCCCGCCTACGCCGATAAAATCAACCGCTGCGGCCTGCGCATGGCGGATCTGTTGGACCGCGGATTCGCCACCGCGCAAATCACCCGCCGGGTGGCCGACGCCAACGAAGTGCTGAAGCGCTACGATCTAACAATCTTCGATGCCACGCAGGTGCTCGAAGAGGTTTACACCGCCTTCGAGCGCCTCCGCCCGCACATCACCAACACCATCCCCATCCTGCATTCCGCGTGGAAATCAGGCAAAAACCTGTTGTTTGAAGGCGCGCAGGGCACCTTGCTTGATATCGACTTCGGCACCTATCCCTTCGTCACCTCGTCTAACACAACAGCCGGTGGCTCCTGCACCGGCTCCGGCCTGCCGCCCACCGCCATCGATGCGGTGATCGGCGTTTGCAAGGCATACACCACGCGGGTCGGCTCGGGACCCTTCCCCACCGGCGATCAGGGTTTGTCCGATTACCTGCACGGCCTTGGCCGCGAGTTCGGCGCCACCACCGGCCGGCCGCGCGGCTGCGGTTGGCTGGACACCGTGTTGTTGCGCTTCGCCTGTATGGTCAATGGAGTCACCGGCCTCGCCGTCACCAATGTGGACGGACTTGACGCCTACGAAACCCTGCAAATTTGCACCGCTTACAACATCGACGGCGACATCCACGCGCTGCCGCCCGCCGATCGCGCGTCATGGGACCGCGCCTTGCCGGTGTATGAAAGCATGCCCGGCTGGCAGTGCGACACCACCGCCTGCACCAGCTACGAGCAACTCCCGCCGCAGGCGAAATCCTATCTCAGCCGCCTCGGCCACCTCTGTGACGCTCCCATCGCGTTTGTCGGCGTGGGGCCGGACCGCAAACAGACGCTGGTCGTCCCATAAACCCCAGCGGACTGATCCGACCGACCAGCCCGATCTAACACCCAATGCCGGACTTTCGTGAGATTCCCCGCCACATCGCCGTCATCATGGATGGCAACGGCCGGTGGGCGAAGGAACGGGGCCTGCCCCGCCGCGAAGGCCACCGCGCCGGCGCGGAATCGGTGCGTGAGGTCACCGAAACCTGCATCGAACTCGGCGTCGAATATCTAACACTCTTCGCCTTTTCCTCGGAAAACTGGAACCGCCCGCAAGCCGAGGTCAAGGCGCTGATGAACCTGCTGGATCGCTTCCTCGCGGAAAAAGCCAAGGAACTCGACAAACAAAAAATCCGCCTGCTGGCCATCGGCCAACTCGAACGGCTGCCTGCCAAAACCCGCGCCCTGCTGGACAAAATCATCGCCCGCACCGCGGATCACACGGCGATGACGCTGGTGCTGGCGCTCTCCTACGGCGGCCGCGAGGAAATCGTCGCCGCCGCGCGCTCGCTCGCCGCGGACGCCGCCGCCGGAACCCTGACACCCGCCGACATCGACGCCACCCTCTTCGCCTCCCGGCTGCAAAGCGCCGGCATCCCTGATCCGGATCTGCTCATCCGCACCTCCGGCGAAATGCGCGTTTCCAACTTCCTGCTGTGGCAGATCAGTTACGCCGAGATCGTCATCGTCAAGAAATTCTGGCCCGACTTCCGCCGGAAAGACCTCACCGAAGCGGTTCAGGAATACCAGCGCCGCCACCGCCGCTTCGGCGCTCTCTGATAGAAGTTGCCAGTCCGTTGGCCATGAAGCGCATTCGGCAGGTGCCCGAACCTCTTCGTATCGAAATCCACGGCGGCCAGATCCGGCAGCGCAGCCGCGGCTTGGCCTGAGGCGTGAACGACCGGCGCCAACTGGGTGAATGACGAGACCCTGGCGACCACACGTGGCCGGAGTTGCTGCGCAGTGAGCCATTGCTGCCAGCGAACGCCGAATTGCCCGCCAGCCAGCAGCTCCGCCAGCGGGGCCGTTGAAATCACCTCCCGTGCGTCGGCTTTGAGTTTCCATCAGGCCTTGGCCGCAAATAGCGCGTAGCCAACCTGTCCCAGCGGGATTGAAAGGCAGGCGAAGCGGCAGCAGCCTAACTTACTGATAGAGTGGAAATCGCCGCAATCCTTTATGGGAGTATGGCACGCCCGGCTGGATTCGAACCAGCGACATTCCGCTTAGAAGGCGGATGCTCTATCCAACTGAGCTACGGGCGCATCGCAGGAGGCGATTTACCAGTGCGGCGGGGCGCTGTCAAAATCCGCTTGGCAAATTGGCCGATTGTTTTCGGTGGGGGGAAATTTTGCGGTTCCAGTCCTCCGCCTGTGCGATTAGGCTCCCGGCATGCGCACTGCGGTTTACGCCGGTTCCTTCGACCCGCCCACCAACGGTCACCTGTGGATGATCGAGCGGGGACTGGAAATGTTCGACCGGCTGATCGTGGCCATCGGCGACAACCCCGCGAAGCGCTATTCGTTCACCGTCGAGGAGCGCTTGAATTTGCTGAGGGCGTCCACGGTGGCCTGCGAAGCGTTGGTAATCACCCATTTCGACAACCGCTATCTGGTGGACTATGCCAAGAAGGCTGGCGCGAAATATGTGCTGCGCGGCATCCGCTCGCCACATGATTATGAGTATGAGCGGGTGATGCGCCACATCAACGCCGACATGGCCCCGGAGATCACCACCGTGTTTCTGATGCCGCCGCGGGACATCGCGGAAGTTTCCTCGAACATGATCAAGAGCCTGATCGGTCCCACGGGATGGGAAGACACGGTGCGCCGCTACGTGCCGGAATCGGTCTTCCAAGCGCTCGCCCAACAAGGAAAAGACGACCTGCCGCGGGATCTCAAGATCATGCAATGAGCCGTTCTCTCAGAGTGCTCGGTATTTCAGGGATTGGTTTGCGCTCCCCACATTAGTTTGTCACTACCGGGCAGCGTGGGTTCTGGTGCTTGAATGAGCAATCAAGCGCAGATGAACACGGATGAATGTAATTGAAATCCCTCTTTATCTGCGGCCATCCGCGGCCATCTGCGGTTGAAAAATTCTTAAACCTTCAGCGGGCGGGCGCGAGGATCTTGAGGTTGCGGAAAAACACCTTGTTGCCGTGATCCTGAAGCAGGATGTGACCTTCCGCCAACTCTCCGAAGGCTGGCCACACCTTGTATTTGCTGATTGCCACGGTATCGCGCCACTCTTTCGAGCCACGCTCGAACTCCACGGTTTTCACGCCGTTGAGCCGGAATTCGACGTGTTTGCCCTTGGAAATGATGTGGGCTTGGTTCCACTCGCCGACCGGGTTCACCTTTTTGTCGGTGGGCGCGGTCATCATGTCGTAGAGCGAGCCAATGGTGCGGTTGCCATTGCGGCCGAGCTTGGCGTCCGGGTGGCTGGCGTCGTCGAGGATTTGAAATTCGGGCCCGATCGACGAGCCCGCGCCCTTGTTGAGTTCCGGATCGACGAAAATCTTGATGCCGCTGTTAGCGCCGGGGGTGATCTTGAAATCGAGCTTCAATTCGAAGTCGGCAAACTTCCCGCGGGTGATGATGTCGCCCGCCGCCGCCGCTTCGGCACCGCCGGTTTCATTGATGACGAGCATGTCGTCCTTGATTTCCCAACCTCCCTTGGGGAACTCCTGCGAGCGGGCGCTGCGCCAGCCGTCAGTGGTTTTGCCGTCCCATAACAAACGCCATCCAGCCGCTTGTTCCTCCGCGCTCAGGAGGTTCGCCGCGGTGGCCGAAGTTTTCGCCGCGTTGGGTGACATCTCCTGGATCTTGAGCTTGCGCCAGCGGACTTGGGTGCCTTCCTTCGATTTGTCCTCGCCGATGCCATGGACCTGCAGGCCGATGAAACCCGCCGCCACCCGGGCGTCCTTGACCGCTGCGCAAGGCGTGCCGTTGAGCGTGGTTTTAAGGGAATCCCCGATGGCTTCCACCCGGACTTTATTCCAATCCCCCGGTTTGAAAAGCTTGCGGCCTTGCTCGGTGAAAGCCTTGCCATCGCCGCCCAGCGCACCCGGATAGAGCCATCCGCGGGCGCCTTCCTCATAGATTCCGGCGCTCCACCACCGGTCTCTGGTCGGCTCGGGATCGATCTCAATCTGATAGCCGTGGACCCGCCCGGCTGGCACATTGATTTTTTTGCCCTGCCCCTCGATTTCCTTGGGAGAGTCAAAACACTGGCTGCGGATCTGCACTCCGGAATTCAGCTTGGGATCCACCTTGAACTCATATTCCAGAATGAAATCCCCGTAGTCGCGGGGAGTGCAGAGGAAGGTGTTTTCGGTGTTCAGGGTGGAGGTTCCCACGATGCAGTTGTCTTCGACCGCATACTTCGCCTTGCCGCCGCGCTGCACCCAACCGTCGAGGTTCTTGCCGTTGAAAAGATCGGCGCTGCCATCCGCGGCGACGGCGGAAGCGCAGGCGGTGGTCCAGAGAATGAGGGTGCGGAGGTGGTTCATGGGATGAATGGGGACTCCCGAAACTTGCGGAAACGATGAGGCGGGGCCAGTGAAAAAACCCGGTAAATGGCGTCGGCGCATGCCGTGCGCCTGCTTCACCGAGCATCCTACGGTAGAATGGCAAACCGGATTTTGGCAGGTTTCATGAAAACGGAGTGAGGAATCCGTCACCGGGGAATCATCGTGATGCGCATGCGGTCGTAGCGGTCGTCTGGCCGGAACAGCCAGCCCGGCTGACGATCCAGCACCTCATAACCGGTGAGCATGAACTCGGGAAGAAATTGGTTGCTGTTCGGATCGTAGGCCTGCTGGCCGGTATAAAAACCACGGATTCGATATGCGTAGTTGGTGTCGAATCCATAGCGCTGGCCGGGAGGTCCGCTTTCCGACATCCGGTCTGGCGTGTGCGCCTTGTCCTCGCGCATGATCACCAGTTTCGCCCGGCTCCACGGTTGGCGGGGTTGGCGCAAATACCCCCAAAACCGGGTTTTCTCGACGAAATACCGCCGACCGTAGTAGTAGTCCCCGGTGGGTTCGGCGGCGATGACCGCATTCCTTTCCTCCACCGTGGGTCCGCCAAGATTTCCCGATCCCAACGACGATGTCCCACACCTGGCAAGCAGGCAACAGGTCACCAACAATATCCCGAATTTCCATCCGATACTCAACATGCCGGGAAAAATAGGAAATACCCCCGCCCTCCGGCAAGCACAGAGATTTCAGCCCGCCATTCGTTCACTTGAACGAGTCGTCGAATGGCTTACCGGAGTCCACCCAGTCCTCCGCCGTAACCCGCGCGATTTCAAATTGCCGGGATTCAGCTCCTTCAATCCGCCGGATCTCAAGCGTCGCCCGCTTCGCGACACGGCCGATTTCCGCGGATTGCCCATCGGCGATGATCCGCACCATGGCCGCCGCTTGGGGAGACTTCTTGCGGCAGTATCCTAACAAAATCGTGCTCTCGTCCGGAGATTCCAGCCTGTAACAGGTCCACTCGGTTTCATCGCGAAAAGGGCCGTTGTAGTAGCTATCCGGCGCCACCATCACCCGCACCAGGCCCTGCGTCGAAGTGGGAGCCAGGATTTCGCCCCACGATGGCTTCACCGTCCGGGCGAAGGCGTCAAAATCGATTTTCCACGTTCCGTTTGCATCGGGCGTCAGCAGCGCCAGCCGGCTGCGCAGACGAAACTCGCCTTGGGCATGCACCTCCACGCCGTCGATCAACAACCCGTTCGCATCCATGCTGCTTCGCCAATGGTAACGCGTGACGGGTCCATCCGCTGCCTTCAGGTTCCCCAGGAAGGTGACCGCCTCCGCGGCGCTTGCCGAGCCCAAGCGGAAGAACTCCCCCGCCTGCGCCGGATCCGCGACGGCCAGCGCGCCCTTGACCAAGGCCAAGGCGGCCTCTTCGGATGGAGATTCAAACCGGGAAACCACCCGTTCTTTCGTTTTAGAGTCCGCAAGCACCGCCACGGAATGTCTCATCTTTGGAACCAACCAAACATACACCGCCCCACCCATCGCCCCCAGTGCCGCCACCATCAATACCACCGACCACGTGACAATCACCTTCTTCCGGTTGCTTCGGGTGCGCTCGCCATTGACATTTTCGCGGCGTTTCTTGCGCCGCCGCGTCTTCGGCAACCCAGTGCCCGGCATCCGCGCCACCCGGCCAAGACTCGGAGCGTCTCCGGCCGACCGATCAAAGCGCTGGACCCGCACGGATCGCTGAATGCTACTGAACTTCATGTTAGAATCAAGAATTA
The DNA here is from genome assembly GCA_945869465.1 of Prosthecobacter debontii. Lineage (GTDB taxonomy): Bacteria > Verrucomicrobiota > Verrucomicrobiia > Verrucomicrobiales > Akkermansiaceae > Luteolibacter. The sequence continues at coordinate 2,435 of CAMBPB010000002.1, read as the reverse complement.
CTCCGCATGATCCGGCTCTGCAAGCTTGAATGTCTCATGCTCCGGAGATTCGCCACTTGGCAGCGTCCCTGCGACCCGCCAATGATTCCGCCATGCCCCGCATCCTGATCACCTTGGGCGACCCCGCCGGCATCGGCCCGGAAGTCATCGATCTGGCCCTGGCCTCGGGCCGATTGCCAGTCGGTTGCGAGTTCGAGGTGCTGGGTGATCGAGACGCGGGCAGCCCCGGTAAACCGGACACCCGCTCTGCCGCCGCCGCCCTGGCCGCGCTGGATCTGGCGGTCGCGGCATTGAAACAAGGCCGGGCCGATGCGGTGGTCACCGGTCCCGTTTCCAAAGAAGGACTGCAAGCCCTCGGGTTCCCCTTCCCCGGCCAGACCGAGTATTTTGCCCACGCTTTTGGCGTCACCGATTTCGGAATGCTGCTCACCGGAGCCACCCTGACGGTGGGACTGGCCACGATTCACGAACCCCTGGCCAAGGTGCCGGGATTGCTCAGTCCGGAGCAAATCGTCCGCACCGGATTGCTGGTCGCCGGATTCCTGAAACGCCGTGGATTTGCCATGCCGCGCATCGCCGTAGCCGGGCTCAACCCGCATGCCGGCGAAAACGGAGCCTTCGGCGATGAGGAAACCCGCGTCATCCTGCCCGCCATCCGCCGCCTGAACGAATCCGGTAGCGGCATTTTCAGCGGACCGTCCGTCCCGGACGCGGTCTTCCGTGAGGCGGCCCTCGGCCAATTCGACGCCGTGGTGGCGATGTATCACGACCAGGGTTTGATCCCGCTCAAGCTGCTGGATTTCGACAACGCCGTGAATGTGACCCTCGGTTTGCCGATTCCCCGCACCAGTCCGGATCATGGCACGGCCTTTTCCATCGCTGGCCGCAAGCTGGCGGATCCCTCGTCCATGATCGCCGCCATCCGCCTTGCCTGTGAGCTCGCTTGAACCCGCCGTTTACGCTCGCTGAGCGCCGCGACCGTGATAAAACACGGCGAAAATCGCAAAACAACCGGCGATCATCGCCGCCAGGATTCCCCAGAACAAGGTCCATCCCTGGCCGTCCGCCGTGACGCATTCGTTTCGCAACCACCCGCAAACGAGCGCCCCGATCAGCGGACCCAGCCCGCCGGAAACCATCGCGAGCAAGCCCTGCGCCTGCCCTTTGAGACCGGGATCCACCCGCCGGTCGAGAAACACCTGCGCGGTGATGAAGTAAAACGTGTAACACAACCCGTGCAGCGCCAGACCCGCGATGTGCCAGGAGATCGCCCCGCTGATGCCCGCGTTCGCGCTCATCCCAAAACGAACGACGGACAGACCCAGCGCCCATAACAACACCGTCTTCACCCGGAAGCGTGTCATCACCGAGCCTAGCAGCAACATGCCCGCCACCTCCAGAATCTGCGCGACCGTCATCGTGCCCGTGGGGTGCGGATCGCCCAGCACGCTCAAAAACTCCGGCGCATACATGTAAAACGCCGAGAGCGGAATCGAGAACAACGCCGTCACTACGAAAAACACGCAGTGATCGCGTTGTTTCATCAGCGAAAACGCATCAAGCCCCAACCGGCTTTGCCAGGAGGTGCTCCGACCCAGCGGCGGCGTGTGCGGCAGCAGGAATGCCAGGCCCCCCGCCAGCAAGCGGGTGAACCCCGCCGCATAACCCGCCAGCGGGCTGCTATCCGCGTGCAACACATAACTCGTCATCAGGCCCGCGCCCACCCACCCCAACGTCGCCCCCACCCGGACGAGCGGAAACTGGCGCTCCCCATGCGCCAGACCGGTGAGGGAAATCGTCGCTAGAAGCCCCCAGGTCGGCCCGGAAAAAAGAGAGTAGAGACCCAGCAACCCCACAAACCATGCCGGGTGCCAACCCGCATCGAGACACGCGAACGCCGCCACCAACACCACCGAACAGATCACCGACGACCACGCGAGCAAGCGGTCCGCCGCCACCCGTTGATCGGCCAGAGCCCCGCCAATCAACGGCGAAATCAGCGCACAAATCGGCGGCACCACAAACACCGCCGGCACCCAATCGCCCAAGCCCCTGGCCCGCAGGATGTTGGTCAGGGCCGGAACCCAAAATCCCGGCGTCATTCCCTGAAAGAAAAACACCACCCACAACACGGTGAAAATCACTTTCGGATCGCTCCGCATGTCCTGAACACCTCGCACGCGCGGGATCTATCCCAGCTTCCCCGCTTGGGAAAGGCGGATCATTCAAAGCCCCGGATTTTAACCGCGAGCAAGAAGTGCCAAGTGATCAGTGATCAGACGGCAAGGCGGTTGCCCGGAAATCAGCCATGGTCGATGTTCATTGGCGATTTAAGAAAATACTAGACATTGGCCTCCGTTTTGGCAGTTTCAGCCTGCCATGGAAACACTGATGACCAAATCCGCCCTCGTTGTCGACCACCTCGTCCTACGCAC
>CAMBPB010000001.1 GCA_945869465.1 Prosthecobacter debontii | reverse complement strand
ACTCAACTGCAATCCTACGCTTCATGTGTGCGCTGGGGTGGCTATCGAAGAAACACGGCGCGGAGTTCGCCATGGTCCAACATTACACAGGACGAGGCAGAATTTATTTTGCCAGAAATCCCCAGAGCATTATGGACGGTGGCACTAGCACCAATCCCAAACGGATCCCGGAAAGCGAGTTCTGGGTTTGCACCAATCTATCGAACAAAATGAAGGGTCAAATTCTTGATGGAGTGATGACCATTCTGGGCTATCCGCCACAAGAACGCCGGGCATGGGCCAGTGCCGTCGAGGGTGAGGAGTCCGGAGACATTGAGTATGGTCGGGAAGACCATGAAGATGATCCGGATGATCAAGGTGACATCAGGATCTAGCAAATAAATCCTCTCTCATGAGATCTTGGGTAACTGCGCGGTGAACTCCTCCCATTTTTCCTTCGACGGTCCGTAGCCGATGGTTTCCTCGCGCAGGCCGAGCTTCCTGAGCTTGGCGCTGAAGCGGTCCATCTTCGAGCGGTCCGGGTGGTCCTTGGGGAGGAACCGCTCTTTGAAAAACAGAAGCTGATGCTCTCGACCATTGGTATGATCGATGACCGTGACGAAGAGCCGCCTGAGGTCGATCTTGATCCGGGTGAGCAGTTCGGGAAGCGGCGAGCTGTCAAAGTCGCGGTAGTAGTGGAAAGTGAGTTTGCGTGAATGCAGATGGATCTTGATGAGGTCTGCCTCGCGGGGATCTCCGTAAAGGCGGGCCGCACATTCGACATAAACGCGGAGGATGACCGGGAGTTCGTCGAGCAGGCTACGGTGGACGGTGAAGTGGCCTTCCTTCGGATCGAGGAAACCAAAGTCGAGTTGCGCGGCGGCGATTTCCAGTTCGTCCGAGTCGCCGGCGGCGAACATGAGTTCGCGGGCTTTTTCTTCGGCGTTGGTGTAGCTACCGAAGAACGCGCGAAGGTCGCGCTGGAGGCGGAGGGAAAGCTGGTTAAATGGGATCTTGCGACGGAGTTGGGCGGCGGCGATGAAGACTAACAAATCCTCCTTTCTCCTTTGTCGTGCAGCAACAAAGGTAGGCTCGCCAAAGCGGTCAATGAAGAGCTGAAGGGCGCGTGGCAGCGAGCCACAGGCTTGGCGGACTTCAGCAAGGCGGTCGAACTCCTCGTCGCGCGGGATGCGGCCTAACACGAGAACAGATTCCCAAAAGACATCGAGCAGTTCGCGATGCGTGTCGTAGGGATCGCGTTTCGCACGGAGTGCTTTGAGAATGCCGAGGCGGCGCGAGAGCGATTCCCAATCGATGAAGCGGCGGGCGCGGGAGGCGAGGAAATCGTGAAGATCGGCAGTGTCGCGAAAGACCAGATAGATGCCGAGGCCGATCGGCACGGCTTCCGTGTGCAAGGTGTCTTCGAGCAACGCTTGGATTTCCGCCGGTTCGAAAAATTTCTGAAAAGTGTCGCGCCGGGTGAGCACGCCAACGCCGAATGTGAGGACATCATCGTAGGCTTCCTGTCCGGCGATAAGTGTGGAAACGAGAAGAGCGCGGCGGGTGTGCTGCCAGGCGTCGATCAGGGCTTCCACGCGTTCGGCGGGGTCTTCGATGACGTTGAGAACGAAGCCGAGGTTGACCACGTCGGCAGCTTGTTTTGGCTCGTCCGGCGCATGGACTGGATCCCAGCCGTTGGAGGGGTGTCCAAGTTTTTCAATCGCGAGTACATCACCACCGTGACCACAGCCGTAGTCGAAGAAGGACTCGCCGCGTCGGAGTTGGCCGAGTTCCAGCAGAGTCTTGACGGGTTTGGATATTTCACGGCGAACAAGCGCTGTCTTGTGGCGGTGGATTTTCTTCTTCGGCGAAATAGACGCAGGAGGTGTTGCGGCTTCGCTTTCAATGAGACGATGGCCTTTGAAGGCGAGTCCCTTTTCCGCCAAGATTCGCTCCCAGTTGATGCGGAAACCGATGCGGGCAGTATCATCCAGCAGGCCGGCGACTTCTTCCTGCCGGGTGAGCTTCGAGAACTTTCCATACAGCGGGTGCTCCGGCGGCAGGAAAGTTTCCTTACGGTGGAGGATCGGCGGATTGGCGCGTGCGCGGTAGTCATCGCGGCGGGTTTTGCCAGTGACCAGATCGACGATGACCGCCTCCTTCAAAGCGGGATGCGGATCCTTTTCGAAATCCGGATAGGCGAGGAATGAGATTTTCGGTGAGGCTGTATGGAATTTCAGCAAATTGAATTCCGGTCCGATTTCCAGGCGTTTCCGCAGCTCTGCCACCGTAATGCGGAGCAGCGATGGAATGCGCGAGTCCTCGCCCGGATCGATCAAATACACCGCACCAGGAAGGCGCTTGCCGTAGGGCAGAGCGTCGAGGGCTTGGCGGTATTCGGCGGCGGTCACTACTGGTGTGCTAGTTGATGGCGGCATCAGACTCAAGTCTAAGGCTGTTGAGGGCTTGCGTGAGAGCCCGTAGTTGGGCATGGATGTGAGTAGCTTGCTCCATCGATGACAACCATCCCACTGATTCACCGCAATGCGCACCTGTTTCTCGATCTTGAGGACGGCTTGTGGCTTCACGATACCGGCGCTCCAACCAGCTTTGGGAGCCGATCTTGTCTCGATTTCCTTGGGCGGAAATTCACGATCGACGACTCCTACATGGGGTTGGACTCGGAGTTTCTCTCGGCGTCGGTGGGGGTGGAGTGCAAGGGGTTGCTTGGCGCGGATGTGCTCAGCGCATTCGACCAGATCATCGATCTACCCGGCGGACGGCTGATTCTCTCGTTCGATGAGCTGGGGCATTCGGGGGAGCGGCTTGAGTTGGATGAATTCATGGGCATTCCGATCATTTCCGTGACGGTGTCGGGGGAAGCATTCCGCATGTTTTTCGATACCGGGGCACAGGTCTCATATCTTCAGGACGATCTGCTCAATAAGTTTCCAAATGCCGGGATGCTGGAGGATTTTTACCCTGGCTTCGGACAGTTCGAGACTGAAACCCACATGGTGCCTTTTGCCCTTGGTCAGGCAATCCACACGCTCCGCTGCGGCCAACTGCCCGGCTTGCTCGGGATGTCGCTGATAATGGCGGACGTTCAGGGGATTCTTGGCAATGCGATCCTCGAAGAAAGGACGGTCGGCTATTTTCCACGCCGAAACATGCTCTCGCTATGAACCACACTCCCCATGCATCGTGGGCGGAAGTCTATGACCTCGCCTACGAAAGATCATTCGGACCGCTCTACGGGCGACTGACCGATCTCACGCTGAACGTCATTTCCGAATTGTGCGCCTCGCCGTCACACATCATCGACTTCGGCGCGGGCACCGGTCGTCTGGCTATTCCACTCGCGCGTGAGGGTCATGAGGTGGTTGCGGTCGATCCCTGCGAAGCAATGCTTGAGCAACTGCGTAAAAAAGCCAACGGAGTCGAAATTGTGACCGAATGCTGTTCCATGTCGGATTTCCGATCCTCAAAACCGGCAGATCTGGCATTGGGTGTTTTCACCGTGCTGCTTTACATCCAGGAGGAGCAGGAACTCTTGGAATCGCTGTCCGCTGTGCGGAGCGCATTGAAGGACGGTGGACGCATGCTGGTGGACGTCGCTACTTCCGCTCTTTTCCACGGCTTTGAAATGAGTGATGGCCTGCTGACAAGGCAGGTAACGATCCAGTCATGTGGAGGGGCTCATTATCTTTATCGGGAATCCTTGGAGCTGCAGAATCCGGATGGTGACGTGACGCGCTACGACGACGAGTTCGTGATTCGTCGGTGGGCAACGGATGAAATTCTGGAAATAGCAAGGGCGTGCGGCTTTGTGATCGAGCGTGACCTTTCTGCTGAGTTTGCCGGCTCAGGATCGCAATACTTCTTGCTTCAGACTGAGTGATCTATTTACCAAATGGGAATACGTCACGCGAAAGATGCCATCATAGCGAATGTGACCAGCGGGATCATGGTTTCCGTAATTGTCGCCAGAGGCGATGAGTGTGCCCCGTGGGGCGTGTCTTGCAGTTCAAGGGATCACTGCATCCGTTGGTCAGACGGTCAGGTGGATTTCCGACCAGTCTCTAATGCGTTGGTTCCGTGCATTGAGGAACTCGACTGCCGATTTCTTGTAGGCGAGATAGGCGCTGAGGCTATCCGGCACTGGTGACGAATTGAAGTTATCGAAAGGAGTGAAAAAACGTAAGGCTTTGCAATCGTCGGTGACGATGTCTTGCAGAAGAAAGAACTCCACGTATCCAGAAAAATCGCGGAACAAGCCGAAGAAATCCTGGTATCGGGCGAGCACTTTACTCAGAGGACTTTCGCCCCCGGCGTAGTGGCGTCGGATACACTCCAGTGTCAGATCGAATCGATCACAGATCTTCTTCGTGCAGCCACGCGCTTGGTTGATTGTCCACTTTCTCTGAATCTGATTTGCCGGGAACAGCATCATTCCGCCGATTGTGTAACCAAGGCCTCCGAACGTCATCAATTCCTTTGGAACTTGATCAATCGTCCGCTTTTTGAAGGTGGGTATAACCGTGTCACTGGACAAACAGAACCCGCCCAGATCCGAGCAGTGACGCAGGTAGAATGGGGCTGTCTTGCAATCGAGATCGAAAAGTTCACCGCTTGGCAATCGCTTGCTCCATAGCAGCCTGTGGTATCGGCAGAGCGTCGGACTCCAAGTGTCGGGGTCTTTTTTGGGTGGCGTGTCTGATCGGAAGTCGAACGTAGTGTCTATCGGTCTGCTGTTGTTCATTGCGTTGATTACGGTGTTGTCCCAATGCCTGGCTAACAGCTTTTTGGTTTGCGCCCCTTGAAGAACTCCCAGAGCCGCACCATCGCCAGTGTGTCGAGTTTGCAATAAGCGAGGAGCTGTCGTTCGATCTCGGCCTTTCGTTCCGGAGTGGTTCCGGGAGACACGGCTTCGAGGAAGGCGGCTTGAGCGGCTTGGCCGTGCTGCACTCCGTCGAGCGAGTCATAGGCGAGGTCCGGGCAGACTGCGGGGAGGACGGCCTTGATGCTCCAGCTGCCGTGCTGGCTGGGGTGATAGTAGCGGTTTCGTGCGACGGGTAGGAGATCGACGACTCGATCAACGATGGCCAGCAATCCATGGCTAAGGTGAGGGAAGCGCTCGGCGAGTCCCCGCATGACCCCGTTCTCAAAGCCCGCATTGTAAACAAAGACCGGACCCGTCGTGCCGCAGTTGGCGATCAGGGCGCAGGCGAAGTTCTCGCTGGGATCCTCTCCGGAGAGGGCGAGGAAGTCGTGATGTTCTATCCCACCTCTCCCGGAGACAACATGGAGGCTGAACTGGAAGGGGAGTTGCTGATAGGGGCGGGTGCCTTTCCAGATGGGGACGCCGAAGCTGATGGTCTCGAAGTCGAGAAAATAGGCGGTGCCCTTGTGCGGCTTGAGGTCGGCGGCGGCTCCCGCAGAGTCGAACCAGGCCTCGCCGGCGAGTGACTGCGTTTTGATCATCCGGTTGACGGGCGAGAGCATCTGATCGGGGACGTTCCTCAAATCGTCGTAGCCCAAGGCTTCTAGTTCGTCGAGCTGTCTTGCTCCAAGGCGATGAAGGGAATTCAGCGGAAATTCAGTGGCGGTTTTGTCGCGATTACAATGGTGACGGAACGGGCAATCAAAGGGTTTTGAACATTGCGAGCCTGTCTCGATCTTCGGCTCGGCGGTGAGGGCGGCGACCTTCTGAGCCTCGGCAATCCAGATGGCGACTTCGCTTGCCTTGGCGCGAACCTCATCGGTGAGGTCGACGGACTTGAGAAGGCCGCGATAGTCGCCACCACCGGGATAGACGAACGAGTTGTCGACGTGGGCAAGCGAAGCGCTGGCTAGGTCGATTCCGGCGGTGGTGGCGATGTAGGTCTGCACGGCCAAGTCTTCTCGGTGGTAGTCCTTGACCCCGGTGGATGATTTCACCTCAAGCATGTGCCAGCGGAGTCCGTTGTCCCCTGGTTCGGGTAGCATGACATCAGCGAGGGCTAGTGCACCTTCGATGCGGATGGCTGCCTCGAAGAGCGGAGCCACGGTTCCGGACAACCAGGCGCTGGTTTCGCTGTAGGCCGCGTCCCAGCCGATCTCGCTGACGTCGATCAGTTTCCCGTTCCCTTCCGTGTCGTAGATCTGGCGTGCGACGTCGCCGACCTGGTTGCCGATCGCGAAGACCATCTCCGAAGCCGAATCATCACGCAGTTCGGGTTTGTGGATTTCCAGCCACATCCGCTTCGGACACTGGCGGAACGCGATGATCTTGGATTTGGAGAGATTGCGCATGGGGCAATGGACGTTTGTTTGCGGTCTGGTTCCGGCATCAGGAAATCAAAAGGAGCTAAATCATCTTCGGACCATCTGTCGAGCGAGGTGGCCTGGATTTGATTTCAGTCCTCCGCATCCAGCATGGCGACCTTGGTGGCTCCGATGATGTCTTGGGGCCATTCGGCGAAATAACGCTGGAAGCAGGTGGCCGCCTGTTCCCGGTCGCCGGCGCGATGCAAAGCGAGGCCGCGCAGCCAGTCGTAGTAGGCGGGTTCCCCGGGCTGGTGCTTGCCAAGGATCTTCAGCGCCTCGATCTCGTCACCGGCCTCGATCAGCGAGTGGGTGTAGGCCGGGCTGATCCGCTTCGCGCCGGGATAGCGGCCGTTGCGGATCCCACCCGCCTTCGCCGCACGGATGGCGGGCAGCCAGCGGCGGAGTTCCCGGTAAGCCATGCATTTCAAGGGCGCGTATGGACGGGGCGGCAGGGCGTCCGGGTGGTCGCGCAGCAGTTGCAGCACGTCTTTCCAACGCTCCAAGCCCTGGGCCACGCGGATCATCATCACGGGCGTGCGTTCGTCGGGTGGCACGGCCATTCCGTCATCGAGGAAGCTGTGCAGGTTGTTGTGGGGTAGGTCGTCCCAGTCGATTTCCAGGTCGTTCACGTCCTTCCATGAGAGATGGTGTGAGATGCGCAGAGGAAAAAACCATTCAAGGTCTGCCGCCAGTTTGAGCAACTCCGCCAGCCGCCGGCGAACCAAGGCCGCGTCGTCGGCCCGCACGGTCACGTCGCAGCCGATGCCGAGGCGTCCCATCAATCCGAGCTGATAGTCCGTGCGGATTTGGAAGGGAGTGTGTTCCAGCAGGTTGCCTAACAGGATCACCGCCGAGGGACAATCCGAGATGATGTAACCGGACAGCAGGCTGAAGCGCAGCAGGGTTCTTTCCTCGTCGATCGCCATGGGTAGGACATGGACGAGTCTTTCGCCGCGGAGCAGTCCGCGGATGCAGGGAGGTTCACCGGATTCAGGGTCGGACATGCCAAAAGATGGACCATCATCCTGAGGCTCTGATTCCGCTTCATAGGCGGGGACAACGAGTTGTTCGAGCACCGCTACAAGCGGAGATGGCTGGGGTGTGGATTTGCGTTTGGTGGATTTCTTGGCCATGGAATGTTAGGTGCTTGAGGTTGAAATGAGGGGAAGTGGCAGACGGCCCGGAACAGGCCATGGGGGGAGTGGTTGCCCCGGGCCGTCTGCGGATTTTTACTGACTCGGCCGCTCAGCGATGGCGGCGGCGCAGCGGTGCTTCGGAAGGATGATGGCCCTTGCCAAGGCCGCCACCGCCGAACAGAGCGAGGTGGACGATGGTGTCATCGACCCGCAGCGCGGCACCGTGGCCCCAGCGGAAGCGCAGCCGGTGGTCACTGCCGAGTCCGGGAGTGGCGTGCATGGATTCCTCCGCCTTGGCGGCAGCGGCGAGGAAACGGGCGGGGGCTTCCGGATCGAGCGGCTTGCGCGCCACACCTTCCTTGCGGATCAGGAAATCCATCGCGTGGCTCTCGACCAGGCGGCGGTGAAGCTTGGCGTAGGCCTCGGGCCGCGACAGCACGTCGATGCCTTCCACGCGATCGCCGATCACCGCCAGCAAGCCGCACTGACCGTCATGGCAGGGCACTTCGCGGGTGAAATCGTCGAGTTCCTTCTGGCGTTCGTTGTAGGCGTCCTTCATCGCGCGGGTTTGGGAGGACCCGCCGCTTTTGGCTGCGACGTGCAGCGACTCGATTTCCTCCCACACCGCGCCCTGATTGGATGCGTGGCTGGCATTGATCTGGAGCGACATCGCCACATCCGCCGACTTACGCTTGCGCAGTTCCGCGTAGGCCACGCTGCCGCTGCTCCCGAACTCGGCTGAGGCATAGGACCAGCGGCCCTGTTCGGTGCAGCTCACCGGCACGTCGAGCGAGGTGCCCGCCGCGATCAGAATGGTGGTGTTGAGGATGCGGTTCTGCTTCGCGCCTTTCAACTCTTCACCGTCGAAAAGCAGGACGTGCTGCGGGGTTTCGTTGACGACGCGCAGGCTCGGCACCGAGCCGCCTTCGCTGACTTCGGTGATCTTGAAGCCATCGAGCTGCAGCGCCTCGACCAACGTCAGGTAGGCCGGCTCGGGTCGGCAATCGGCGAAGACCGGCCATAGGCCGAGGCCGTTATGGATTTTCGGATCTCCAGTGCGCAGGCTGGCAAGCAAGGCGTTGATCGCGGGGTGGATACTGGTGGCGGGGAATTGTGAGTCAGACATGCGTGAATCATGCCAGAGGGGGTAGGACAAATACGGGGGCAGTCTGAAAAAAAATGAAAAAATTCTCTTAAAACGGCACCTCGCCCGCCAGCTCCCGCGCTTCCTCCGCCACGCGCTCGGCTTCGGCCTGCAAGCTGGCGATTTCCTGCTCCAGTTGAGTCAGTCATGACATTTCAGGGGGGAGTCCTTCTCGTTCTGGTAGTCCCGCCATGCATTGGTCATCTCCTGTTCCTCTTCGGTTAAATTGGCGACGTTGGGGGCGTCGGGGAAAATCGGGCCATTTTCAAAGCGTTGGATGTCCGCAATAAATAACAGTCCGATCGTCCCGAGAGGTCCGTTGTTGTTTTTGGCGATCAACAGATCACAACAATTTTCATGCGGGATTGGGCCTTCTCTGTGGAGCAGAGCAATGAAATCGGCTTCGTGTTCGATGGCTCCCGACTCCCGAATATCTCCGCTTCTTGGCAAACGCCCATCGGCCCGGCGCTTGAGTTGGGCGCTCATGAGAATGGGTAATTCTAACTCCTGGGCAAGGTCTCTGATAGAACGAATTACCGCAGTCATTTCAGCCTTGCGGGATGTCCCTGGCGGGGTCGATTCCGACCGAATTGAATGGAGATGGTCGATGACGATCAACCCGATGCTTCTCTTGTCGCGTTCTTCGCGTACTTTAGCGGCAATCGCCTCAATGGTCATATTCCTGCTGTCGTCCAAGACCAGCCCCGAGGATGCCAGTTCCTGTGCAGATTTCTTGATGCGTCCGAGATCGCCTTTGGTAGGCCTGTAATCAGGATCATAGAAATAATACGGTGGGGTCATGGCCCGGTTGAAAATCAGCCGGTCAATCACCTGTGGAATGGTGAGATCACCTGTGAAAAGTAGCGATGGGATCTCCTGTTTAATACAAATCTCTCCCAAAATTTGCAGGAGCAGGCTGGTCTTGCCCATCGATGGGCGAGCCGCAATCACATAGACCCGGCCCGGCTCCAAGCCATTGCTCATGTCATCCAATTCGCTCAAACCCGTTGACAGCCCGCGGCGTGGCAAGTTTTCAAACAGAATGCCTTGCAGACGCGTTATCGCATTCGCCACAAGTGTTTTGACATCTGTGTGCCCGGGCAAATCAGCGTTGGTGTTGCCGTCGGGAAGATTACCGGGCTTTTCCGGTGTTGACGGACTTGGAGCCGTTTCATCACCAGCGGCTTTTTGGCCAGTCACATGCTCGTGGATCGGTTGGCTCATGGCATTGCAGCGATGCTGATCCGAGCGCCGTTGGGCGGCAAGGTGAAAGCAGGGTTTCAGTTGGAAACGGTCGCTGAGCGTTAGCGCAGATCGGTCACCTTCCACACTTGCTCGGCGATGGGCATGGACCCCGACGGACGGATTCGACTTCTGAAAGCGCAGGGCAAGGCGCGGATCACCAGCGGCGTGGTGTATCCGGGCGGATCGCCGGCCTGTGTGCGTTGAGTTTCTCAAAACGGCACCTCGCCCGCCAGTTCCCGCGCTTCTTCCGCCACGCGCTCGGCCTCGGCATGCAAGCTGGCGATCTCCTGCTCCAGCTCCTCCCGCTGCGCGGCGGCGATCCGGTCGATGACTTTCTCGTCCTGCTCGACCTCCCGGAAGATTTCCATCTCTGCGCTGGCGCGGAGTTCGTCGAGGGTCTCGATCATTTCCAGAATCCTTGCCTGAAGGTGTTCGTAGAGCGATCGCAGTTCCTTGAGTCCGCGCTCGGCGTCGAGAGAAACGCTGGCCCAGCCTTGTTGGAGGATGAACGCCTGCGGGTCCTTGGCGATGCGTTCCAGCAACTCGATGTCTCCCCGGTCGCGGGCTTCGTTGATCGCCTGGGTGAGCAGTTCGTAGGTCTTGCGCTTTTCCGGGTCTTGCTCGTGGAGATCCGGGTGAAACATCCGCACCAACTTCTTCCAAAGCTGTTTCAGTCGCGACGTCTCCTCCTCGTTGAGTTCCCGTTTCCCCTCCAGCGCCGATGCTGTGGAATCGTATTCCCGATCCTTCTCCGCCGACTCGCGCTGGTAGTCATCGGCTGTGGATCCGGCGGCTTCCTCGCCTTCCGCCAGCAGGCGGTCGATGAACGCTTTCCGAAATTGCACCAACAACCGCAGCCGATCGCGTTCCTGATAGGTCGTCCGCAGCGCGGCGAAGAGTTTGGAACGGACGGAATCCACCTTCGACTTCTCAATCCCGTATTCCAGTTCCAGTTCCGCCAAACGGTTCCGCGCCGCCTCCACCAGTCGTTGATAAAGCTCCATCTCAGGTTGCTGGAAAACCACCAACCCGGCGGCGACAGAAGTTCCGCCCGCATCCTCTTGGATTTGAAGATCGAGAAACGCCGCATCTTCCAGTCCGCTGCCGTTTTTCAGTTGCTTGAGATACCAGCGTCCCATCGCCGAACTCCGCTCGTTCGTGGACTCCGCCAGCCACTCCAGCCACGACATCAATTCCGCATCCTCCCGCGCTTCCTGGTAGCGTCTGCCCTTGAACTTGCCAAAGATGACTCGCGAGGGAAACCACTCGTTCCCTGTAAAACCCACGAGCTTCTCCCAAGTATTCAGCCCCCGCCGCTCGGCCAGAGGTTTTAGCACCTGCTGCATCAGATCGACCACCGTCAGCACGTCGCCCAGCGCCGTGTGCGCCCCATTCTCAGGCAGTCGGTAATACTGCCGCAGCGTCTGGAGCTTGCAGTTTCCCGCAGGCACCGGGTCGAGCAAGCGCTGCGCCAGCTTCAAGGCACAGAAACCCGGAACGCCGATCTGCGATATACCGAGCCGCTCCCACTCCGGCAGCAGGACTTTGTCCCAATCATATTCCAGATTGTAAGCCACCACCGGCAGGTTGCCCACATACTTCGCAAACGCCTCGTAAACTTCGCCGGGCGGACTCCCATCGCGCTCCAGAATCTCACGGGTGTAGCCATGCACTCGCGATGCCTCCGGGGGGATTTCGCAGCCATGATTCAGCAATAAACGAAAGGGCTTACCGCTCTTCTTCCAACCGCGCATTTTTTGTGCCGCCAAGTCCAAGGCGAAAATGGGCTTTGTTAGGCCGTTTGTTTCTGTATCGAGAAGAATCCAAGGTGTCGTCGCTTTCATCTATAAATACTGGTCAGGGCGTTGGATGAGACTGATGGTATCGCAATCCCAATCTTCCAAATGCTGAAGCTGACTTATATCTAATTGGATTATTTGATTGTCATTACACCACAGTTCTTTGAGTTTTGGCACCCGGAATAGATCTAGGTCGGTAAGTTGATTTTTGCGACATGACAGGTGTGTGAGGTTGGGCACCCGGGAGAGATCTAGGTTAGTCAGCAGATTGTATCCGCAACCTAAACTCGTGAGATTTGGGACCGAGAAGAGTTCGAGTTCAGTCAGTTTATTATATGCACAATCCAAACTCGTAAGATTTTGGACCGTGCTGAGTTCAAGGTCAGCTAGGCTATTAGACTGGCATTGCAGATCCGTAAGATATGGAACTAGGGTGAGGTCGAGGTCGTCGAGTTGATTGCGGCTACACTCCAGCGCCACGAGCAAAGGAACAGGAGAAAGGTCAAGGTCGACGAGCTGATTGCCACTACACTCCAGCACCGTGAGTAAAGGAACGGGGGAGAGGTCCAGGTCAGTTAAGGTATTAGAATTGTATCTAAGCACTGAAAGCAAGGGGACGGGGGAGAGGTCCAAGTCAATAATTTGATTATAACTGCATTGCAGCACTTTGAGATTAGGGACAGAAAAGAGGTCGAGTTCGGTCAGTTGATTGGCGTCGCAGAACAGCCTCTCGAGCATGGGGGTTGGGGATAAATCTAGGACGAAAAGTGGATTTACAGAGCACGACAACCTTAGGAGATTGGTGACTGGATAGAGGTCTAGTTCGTCGATTTGATTATTTCTGCAATCCAACCTTATAAGATTAGGCACTGCAGACAAGTCTAGATTAGACAACATGTTATAGCTACAATTCAATCCTATGAGATTTGGGTTATTAGACAAGTCGAGTTCGGTCAGTTCATTGCTCCCGCACCACAACTCCGCGAGCATGGGAACCCGGGAGAGGTCGAGGTCGAGCAGACACTCATCACTGAATGTATTCCCTTCGCATGACAACCCGATAAGATTGGGGACCGGGGAGAGGTCGAGATCAGTGAGTTTGTTGCGCCTGCACCACAACTCCGTGAGATTAGGGACTGGCGAAAGGTCAAGTTCGATCAGTCCATTCGATGCGCAAACCAATTTCTTGAGGCAGGGGACTGGGGAAAGGTCCAAGTATTCCAGTCGATTTCCAAAACACCACAGTTCCTTGAGATTGGGGATCACCGACAGATCGAGTTCGGTGGGATGATCACATGCGGTGATGTAATACTCCGGTATTGATCCTGTATTAAAAGGTATCGGTGAGTAGTTGTAATCCAAAAAGAGTAACTCCATCTTTTCAAGAAAGTCAAAAGAGAGTCTTTCAATTCTCAAACCTTGAATCGCTGGCAATCCTGTGATTCCTATTAGTGTTGGGCTTGCAACTAAATTGATAAAACGCCCGTCGATTAGCGTGGTGCCGAAGCTCCTTGTGTGTAGCGGGATTTGCTTCAAGAGATCATTAAGCACAGACGTAGATGGTAATTTTAACTGCTCTGCCCAAGAGCACACCAACTGGTAATCCGGCCAATGCAACTCGTGTTCTCCAATCCGGTGGAGTCTGCCCAAGGTCTTGCTCGTCTGGATGTGGACGAGAGAGCGGTTGATGATTTCGGACAATGCTGGTGTGCCCCCACCCGGGACTAGCGCGTTGGAGTTCGCAACCTGAGTTAGTCTTTCGTTTTGAGGTTGAGTCATGATTCGTTTGTGTAAACTGATTTCAATGCAAGTGGCCGAAACATGAGCACTGGTTCATAATCATGATTTCGGGCAGCAAGCTCAAATCCTTCCGATTGGAAAAATCTGATCTTCCAAGCGCATTCGGCCTCCGGATCATCCACGCTTGGTGCCCAACCAACTTTTAGAAATGCGAAAGCGGCACCGGTTTGCTCGGCCGCGTTAATCGCGAATCGAAGCCCTTTTCTCCCATAGCCCCGACCTCGGTAGTCCTCGCATACATCCAAGGATTCGATCAGCGCCAGTGGCCATATCGAATGCGAACGAATTTTGTCCACGATTTCCGGATGGCGATGGGCTTGCTCTTTTGGGTTTTTAAACAGCGACCATTCCACATGTCCGCATTCAAGGTTTTCGTCCGTCAGGATGGGGATACTCTTCCTATAAGGGTCAGGAAGGCCTTGGTTGAGGATCCGAACGTCAATTTTTAGCGGATGATGATTCATGACGCGGTTTATGGTTTTTCGCTTAGGGATGTTATGACCGGATGGATGGTTGCGGTTTGGAGGAGGGATTTGAGGAAAGTGGCTGAGCGAATGGTTTGCATGCCAAGCCGCTACACAGTCCTTTAGCGCTTGGGATGGCTCCGCATTCTTCGCCCCTTTGATTTGGTCGATTTCCCAGTGTCCGTTTTCGGTTCGGCGGAGTCCGGCGACGGCGAACTCGCCTTGGTGGCGGACTTGGTAGAGAGCGTATTGCCCTTGGGTGATGGGGTGGAGATATTGTTCGAGGCAGAGGTCGTTTGCGGATGAAATGTTGAGTAGGTCTTGCGGGCGGTTGAGGAGGCGGATGGATTCGGTCTCGGGCAGTGGGGCGGTGAGGTTGCCGAGGTCGTCTTGGACACCGGGCTGAAAGAGACCGTGCCAGTGACCGCGGAGCCAACGGGCTGTGCGATGGGCGCTATTGAGATCCTCGACGCTGCGAGCCAAGCGGAAGCGTCGCCGCATGCGATGGCCGATGCCGTCATCCGGGAAGAAATCGAGGAATTGGGTGATGCCACCCAGCGAGAAGTCGGATGTCTTGCGGTCGCGGCAGAGTTGGCGGAAGAGCGGCCAGTGCAACGGGAACGTTTCGTATTGGCACAGGCGGAGCATCATTTCATCGATCGCGCAGGTGGTGTCGGACAGCCGTTTGAGCGCGAGTGGATTGGCGAACGCCTTGCGGATCAATGGCAGGTGGGGGCCAATCACGTGCGGTGTGATGCGAGAGAACAGTCGGACGGCTTGGCGGGTGGGCGGAAGGCCGATGCGTTCCATCCATTCCCGACGCGGCAGGCCCTGAAGTGTTCGCCACCATGAAACGCCAGCCGTTTGAATGATTTCCAGAACGTGCTGATGCCCAATCTGAGATTGCAAATCACTCGTAACCAATGTGATCGGCTTGTTGCCAGATTGTTGCCAAAACGCCCATTTGCTGGGCTCTCATTGGCGTAAGTTGCTTATAATCAACAATGGTGCGCGATACTGGGTTCGAACCAGTGACCCCCTCCGTGTCAGGGAGGTGCTCTACCACTGAGCTAACCGCGCGTTGGCCGGACTTGGTCCGGGGCGGCGCGAAGCTAGGACCGGGCGGGCGCGGCATGCAACCCCTTTTTTGGCGAAAAGAGAGGCGGGAGATCCGCAGATCCCCCGCCGTTGACAAATCCCGGCCCGGACTCGCGGGGTGGCCGCCATGCACGCACGGCCACCTTTGAATTCCGGTGGAATGTTGGAATTACTTTTTCTTGGCGGCCTTTTTCGCGGGAGCCTTCTTGGCGGCTGCCTTTTTCGCGGGAGCCTTCTTGGCGGCTGCCTTCTTGGCGGCTGCCTTCTTGGCGGGGGCTTTCTTCGCTGCGCTCTTGGCCGGAGCCTTCTTCGCAGCAGCCTTCTTAGCGGCCTTCTTGGCAGGCGCCTTCTTGGCGACCGTCTTCTTCGCTGCCTTTTTGGCAGGAGCTTGCTTGGCGCTTTTGGCAACTTTCTTCACTGCCTTTTTGGCCGCTTTTTTGGCGGCCTTCTTGGCAGGGGCTTTAGTCGCTGCCTTCTTGGCAGGGGCTTTGGCAGCTGCCTTCTTGGCAGGGGCTTTGGTCGCTGCCTTTTTAGCCGGAGCTTTCTTGGCAACTTTCTTTACGGCTTTCTTGGCAGGCGCCTTCTTGGCGGCTTTCTTTGCTGGTTTTTTTGCAGCCATGGTTTTGTGTCGTTGGAGTTCGCGTTCTATGTTTGTTTTCTCTTCCGGCGTTAATGTGCCAGCGGAGAGGATCGCGAGGAGCGCCTCAGCGAGGCGTCCTCCAAAAGCGTTAGTCAGGAAATCGTGGGTCGCCCGTTGCACGATCACTTCCTGGGAGTAGGCGGCTTCATACACGTGAGCCCTGCCGACCAATACCCGCTTCACGAGATTCTTGCGCTCGAGGCTCTGCATCACCGTAAGCACCGTGGTGTAGGCGCGGTCTTTTTTGTCGGGGAGCGTTTCAAGTACGGCGGCCACCGTAGATGGTCCCTCGTGCCACAAAACCGACAAGGCCTGAAGTTCGAGGTTGGATGGATGAGTGGGCCGCGCCATAGGTTGCAATCTGGTTGCTACCGAGGATGAAACTAGTAGTTCGGAGATCCGTCAAGTTGAAATCATCCGATTTTCAAGAAAACTTTATGATTCTGAAAATGCTTTGCCACTTACGGTGGGGATCGTTTCTGAGAGACCGCCGACTCACTCCGACTCACTCCGATTCTTCGCGCGCCGACTGCGGACGCTTGATGCGCGCGTCGATCTTCTTCAACGCGTCCCAGAACTCCTGGTCTGTTGGATCGCCGTTGAAGAGGATCTTTCCCGTGGGGGAAACGAGGACCATCGTAGGAAGGTTTTGAATCCGCAGGTCGCGCGCGAGCGACGGTTCCTTGGGATCGATGAGCCATGCGCCGGGCGGCTTGTCACCGAGCGGATGAATCATCGCGCGGGCGTCTGTCAGAAGTTTAGGAGAGTCCCCGGGAAGCAGCGACACCACGGCGACATCGTTGGCGGAGAACTCGATGGCGCTTGCGATGAAGTCCGGCATGCCCACTTCGCACTCACGGCTCAGCGGTGACCAGAAATGGAATAACAAGGCCTTTTTCCCGGCAATCAACGTCTCCAACGCCACGGGATCGCCCGGAGCAAGGGGCATCAGCTTGGTCGCGAAATCGATTTTCACCGAGCGCATGGTTTCTTCCAAGCGCATGCGTTCGATGTGCGGCGCGAAGGCTGACGCCTGCCGCGGGCTTAGCCAGAACGCTTCGGTGATGTGGTTTTTGAACGCGTCCTTGTCGCCCTTGGCGAGAGCATCGATCGCCTGAACGTATGCGATGACGGCGAGCCAATCCTCCTTCACGCCGAAGATGGCGGAGTCCTCGAGTTTGAAACCGTCGCGCTGTTTGAGGAACTCCGGCAGCATGGCGGCGATGGCCTCGTCCTCGCGGTGGTCCACATGATAGAGGAAGCGAGCTTCCAGGATCGCCTGTTCGCTGACGCCGGCCTTGCGTGCTGCGGCAATGGCGGCCTTGAGAGCCTTGGGCGACTCGCGCTCGGCGAGCAGATTGTCGAGTGCGGCCTCACGCGGTGAAGGCACCGCCATGACGGTGGCAAGAGCTGCGAGAAACGGCAGGATGATTTGGGGAATGCGCATGGCGTGGAAAAGAAAAAGCGCCGGGAGCACGCGGCTCCCGGCGCCGGATGGAATGTTAGTCACTGCGGAGGGATCACCATTTTCCGGCCAAGCACCACGGTGTCGGTGGTCATGCGGTTGGCCTGTTTGATAGAGGCTGAGGGAATCTTGTATTTCGCGCTAAGGCCCGAGAGCGTATCGCCCGCAACCACGGTGTGAATGATGGCCGCGCCGTTGGCGGGTGGGGCCGGCGCGGTGGGCGCGGCGGGAACTGCGGGAATTCCTGGAGCGGCCGCAGTGGGTGCCAGCGTGCTTTCCTCATACGCGGCCGGCGTGTCATAGACCGGATTCGCATCGGCCGCCGTCGGCGGATTCACCCCGCCGGCGTCGGGCGCGGAGTATGGAGGGGGCGTGTCGTATTCGTTGGCTTTTTTCGAGGCGCAGGACACCAGCGCGATGGCGAGCAGTGACGGGGTCAGGATGCGGATGGCAGTCATGATGTGTGTGGGGTGGTAGGATACGGATTGGTGAAGGAGCGCACTCCGGGCACTTCGATACGGCACATAAAACGCGGCCGCCCACCTGCTTTATTCAATTTGCGGGGGATCGGAAACGGAAAAATGCGGCAGCGGTTTCCCCGGTGTGAAGTGCCAGCGATTCAAACGACTCGCCGCGGAGGCTTGCGAGGAACTCCGCGGTGTCGCGGACAAAGGCGGGTTCGTTGCGCTTTCCCCGATAGGGTTCGGGCGCCAGATAGGGCGCATCGGTTTCGACCATGAACGATCCCGGCGGGCACCGGCCTGCCGTTTCGCGGACTGCGCTGGCGCTCTTGAAGGTGGCGACGCCGCCGAAGGAAACCAGCCCACCGAGATCCAGCACGCGTCTGGCGTTTTCCCACGGGCCGATGAAACAATGGAACACGGCGCGCACCGAGGCGTGAAATTCCTGATAGATTTCGAGCGCGTCGTCAAACGACGCGTGTCCGGTTTGATCGCGGGTATGGATGACGACGTTGAGGCCGGCCGTCCCGGCGAGTTCGAAATGCCGGCGGAGAAATCCGCGCTGCCGTTCCCGGAATGATGTCTCGACCCACCCCTCAGGTGCGGGGTGATAGTAATCGAGGCCGGTCTCGCCGATGGCACAAACCCGCGGATCACTCGTGAAGGCGGATAGCCGCACAACGGCATCGTCCGGCGCATGATGGACATCGCAGGGATGGATGCCGATGCAGGCGTGAACATTGGGGTTTCCGGCGATGGCGAGGTTCGCCGCCAAATCGCCGAGGCTCGTTGCAAGGGTCACCAGGCGGGCGACTCCCGCAGCGCGCGACCGTTCGATTAGATCGGAAACCTCCTCCACTTGAAAACGGTGGGAGGCCAGGTGGCAGTGGGAATCGGTCAGCATGGGAGTCAGTGTTTCAAGGCGGCGAGCAAGGCGCATACTTTGGAGAAATCCTTGATGCCGGGAGCGAGTTCGGCACCGGAGGCCACATCAAGAGCGACGGGACGCACCGTGGCGGCGGCAAGCTCGGCGTTCTCGGGCACGATGCCACCTGCTAGAACAACCGCCAGTTCCGGATGGCGCGATTGGAAAGCGCTGGCGGCGTTCCAATCGAAAGTCCCACCGGTGCCGCCATAGACCCCTGGCGCGTGAGCGTCGAGCAGGATGGCGGAGGCACCAAACTCCAGCGCACGGTCCAAGTCAGCGGGCGTCCTGACCCCGATGGCTTTGAAAAACGGGATGCCGCTTGCCTGATAGAAACGCGCGTCCTCCGGCGACTCGTCGCCATGCAGTTGCACGACATCGAGAAACCCCTCCCGGATCAGCCGGAGCGGAAGTTCGGCGGGCTCGTTCACAAACACCCCGACGCGAAGAATCCGCCCGGCGAGCCCTTGCAACCAACCGGCGTTTTCCGCAGCGAGATATCGTTTCGACTTGGGCCAGAAGTTGACGCCGAGGGCATGCACGCCGAGTGCGACGAGTTGCTCCGCGTCCTCGCGCGTGGTGACGCCGCAGATTTTCAGCGAGACAGTCGCGGGGTCGAGGAAGCGATCGAGCATGGGCATGGCCAAACCGTAATGAATCTTCGGACGGATGACACGATGAACTTGAGGCAGGCATTGGGCCGCTGAGATTGCGGCGATAAATGGGGGCTTACATGAGAAAACCTCGACGGAACCCATCGCCCACGCTGCAATCCAGCCGTATCCCATGAGCATCGCCACCACCGCAGCCCGCTTGGAAACCGCCGTTTGTTCCGTCGTGCGCGGCCAGCCCGAGGTGGTGCGGCGGGTGTTGGCCTGCATGATTTCCGGCGGCCATGTGTTGCTGGAGGATTTCCCCGGGACCGGGAAGACGACGCTCGCCAAGTCGATCGCCAAAGCCATCAGCGGCGCGGTGTTCAAGCGGGTGCAGTTCACGCCGGACCTGCTGCCATCGGACATTCTCGGCATTTCGGTGCTGGATCCGCGCACGCAGGAGTTCCGCTTTCATCCGGGACCGGTGTTCACCGATATTCTGTTAGCCGATGAGATCAACCGCGCCTCGCCCCGCACCCAGAGCGCGCTGCTCGAGGCGATGGGCGAACGCCAGGCAACCATCGAGGGCCAGCGGCATGATCTCGACGGCCTGTTTTTCGTCATTGCCACCCAGAATCCGGTCGAGTTCCGCGGCACCTATCCGCTTCCGGAAGCGCAGATGGACCGCTTCGCCATGCAATGCGGACTGGGTTATGTAAGCGCCGCGGAAGAGGCCGCGATTCTAGCGGACCAGGCCGAGACCCATCCAGTGGACACGCTCGGCGCGGTTGCCACGCGGGATGAAATTCTCGAGTTGATGACGGCCGCCCGGCGGGTGCGTTTCAGCGAGGAACTCCGGCACTATGTCGTCGCGCTCGTCGGTGCCACCCGCGGGCATCCGAAAATCCAGCTTGCCGCCAGTCCGCGGGCCTCGCTCGCGCTGATGAAGGTTTCCCAAGCGCTGGCCGTGTTCGAGGGCAACGACTTTGTTTCACCGGAGTTGATCCAAGCGGTGGCGGCGGATGTGATCGCCCACCGGATGGTGCTGATGCCGGAAGCGAAATACTCGGGTGCGAGCGCACGGCAAATCGTTGCCGAGCTGATTGAAAGCACGCCGGTTCCCGTCTAGGTTCACCGACCATGCATGCGAACCCGCCAGCGCCGGCCGTCCCCGCCATTCCGCCGCGGCGGGGAAGATTCGAGCGTTTGCTGCACCGCACTTACTTTAGGTGTTCCGGTTGCCACCACTTCATTTTCCGCCGCGTGCGCCCGGCGGGAGTCACGCTGATACTGGTGTTGGTGCTCGCCGCCTGTCTGGGCATCGGCCATGAACGCGGTTCGATCTATCAACTCTTCTCACTCTGCCTTGCGATGGGCCTGATCGCCCTGCCGTGGGCAATGTGCCGCCGGGCTCCGCTGGAAGCCGGACGGGAAGTTCCGCGCTACGCGACGGCCGGCGAACCGCTGCGCTATGCGGTGTGGGTGCGGCACACCGGCCAACGGCGGCTGAGCCGCGCCTGGCTAGCCGAATCCCCGCCCGATGCGCGGCCGGGCATCCAGGAGTTTTCCAATCTGAGAGAACCCGGAGAGGAAGAACGGAACCGCTTCGACCGGGCCTTCGCCTACTTTCGATGGCAGTGGCTGATGCTGCGCAACCGGCTGTTTACGGACGGCTCGTCGCAGGATGAAGTTCGCTTGAAACCCGGCGGCCAGACCCGCGTCTTCATTGAACTCACGCCCCAGCGCCGCGGAGTGATCCGCCTGCACGACCTCCGCGTGCTGCTCCCCGACCCCTTCGGACTGCTGCAGAAATGCGCCAGGGTGAAGGCTCCCGCCGCCACTTTGTTAGTGCTGCCGCGCCGTTTTCCCATCCCGCCCATTGAGCTTCCGGGCGGCGCCGCGTTCAAGATCACCGGCGAAACCAACACCAACGCGATCGGCAACTCGGGCGAGTTCGTCGGCCTGCGTGACTACCGCCCGGGCGATCCGTTGCGCCAGATCCATTGGAAAAGCTGGGCCCGCACCGGCCGCCCGATCGTCAAGGAACTCGAGGACACGTTCTATCCGCGCTACGGATTGGTGCTCGACACCCTGTCCACCGACCGGACCGACGCGCGCTTCGAGGAGGCCGTCTCGGTGGCCGCGTCGTTCGCCTCCACCATCGACACCAGCCAGTCGCTGCTGGATCTCATGTTCGTCAAAAACGAGGCCCATATCTTCACCGCCGGGCGGGGGCTGGAACGCGCCGAAAAACTGCTGGAGGTTCTGGCCGGCGTCACCCCTGAGAGAGGCGGGGACTTGAGCGCGCTCGGCCAGCTCGTGCTGCGCCATCGCGACGACCTGACATCCTGCCTGGTGGTTCTCAACGGCTGGGACGAGACCCGCGCGGCACTGCTTCGCACCCTCGAACGCGGCGGCGTGATTTGCGCGCCGATCATCATCGGCCACGGCCCGCCGCCCGCGGGAGTCCCCGGCCACTGGCTGGAATCCGGCCACATCGCCCGCGATCTCAAACGCCTGCCGCCCCGCCTTTCCGCCACAACCTGAAACCCGTCCATCCCATCGACCGGATCCAACCACCGCCCCGGCTTTTGTTAGGAACCTCGCTCCTGTTCTGGGGAGCGATGACCGACCGTCCCTTGATCGCCCTGATGCTCGCGCTGTTGGTAGAGGCGCGGCACTGGACGCGCTTCCGCTGGGAGTTCGATGACGACGCCTGCGGCAGGGCCTGGCAGTTCAGCTCGATCGCAATCGCGCTGGCCGCCGTCCTGATCTGGTTAGACGGCAATCGTTACACCGCCCTGCCCGGCCTGCTCTCCTGGATGCCGCCGCTGCTGCTGCCGATGCAGTTTGTACAATCGTATGGCATGCGCGATTCGCTGCCGTTGGGCACGTTTTCCTTTTTCGCCAGACATCGCCGCGAGCGCAACCGCCGCCTCGGACTCACCGAGGAAATGAAAACCTTCAATTTTGGCAACGTGCTGTTCACCGTCACGATGGTCGCTGGCACGGTCGGTTCAAAATCCGACACCTGGCTGTTTCTCCCGGGGGTGTTGATACTAACCGGATGGATGCTGCTGGCAGCGGGCCGCAGCCGGGCGCTCGCCCTGATTCCGGTGATCGCCGTGGCCGGCATGCTCGCCATGGCCGGCCAATACGCTCTGGAACGGGCCGCAGACTGGTTCGGCCGCGCCTCGAGCGGAAGAAGCGGACGCTTCGATCCCAATTTCGTATCCACGCTGATCGGCACCACGGGTGCCATCCAGCAGTCTCCCGACATCGTTTGGCGGCTGCGCCCTAGGGAAAACACCGCGCCGCCGGCCCTGTTACGGACGGCGACGTTCAACAACTTCCTCGGCACGAACTGGCGGAACCAACGTCCCGCCGATGACTTTACCGATCTCGTTACCCTTTCCATCGGGGATGAGGTTTTCCATATCCTGCAATCCGCCGAGCAGGCGGCCACGTTGCTGCGACTGCCGGATTTCGCCTTGCGCGGAGCCGCCTCCGAGGAAAGTCCGCTGCCCTTGCCCGGCGATGTCGCAGGTCTGCGCGACTTCGAACAGGACGCGATCGAACGCAATGCCTTGGGCACCGTGCGCATCTTTCCGAAGCACTCGGTGATCAACGGCACGGTGTTCTGGAAAGGCCGGACGAATCCGGAAAACCCGCCGCTGCCGGTGGAGGACCTGCGGATCCCGACCGCCGAGCGGGAGGTTATTCGCGAGGTCGTGGCAAACCTACAGCTCAAGAGCGAGCCCGACCTGCGCCTCAAACTCGCGACCATCCGCGCGTGGTTTATCGAAGAGTTCCGCTACACCCGCAACCTCACGATCCGGCAGCCGCTCAATCGAAGCACCGGCACCACCGCCATCGGCCGGTTTCTAACAAGAACACGGGCGGGCCACTGCGAGTATTTTGCGACCGCCACCACCTTGATGTTGCGCGAGGCCGGCATCCCCGCACGCTACGCCACCGGCTTCGCCGTGATGGAACGCGATGTGAAACGCGGCGAGTTCGTGATTCGCGGAACTCACGGCCACGCCTGGTGCCGTGTCTGGGACCAAACCACCGGACGGTGGCTCGATTTCGACACGACTCCACCGGACTGGTCCGCGATGGTTACCCAACAGCCCTCCGGCATGCAATGGTTCAACGACGGACTGAAGCGTCTGCGCGAGGATTTCTTCCTGTGGAGAAACCAACCGACGAAACGGCTGGCGGTTTCACTGGTGATGATGGGTATTGGCTTGATCGTCGCCGCCTTCGTGGTGAAACGCCTGTGGCGCTCGAAACGCCGCCTCGCATCCCACAAGCGGGCGAGCGGTTACGCTGGCCCCGCGGTGCGAACGCCGCTGCATGAGCTTGAGACGACGGCTCGGAAACACCTCGGCAATCGCCCGCCTGGACAGCCTTACGCCGAGTGGCTAGCCCGCCTGCGGCCCTTGCTGCCGGATGCCCTAACACTCGATGAGGCGCTCGCCCTGCACCAGCGAATCCGTTTTGATCCCGAAACTCCCCCACCGTCCCGGCGCGAGCGCCTCGCCTCGCTCGCCAAACAGCTCGAAGCCGCGCTGAAGCGCTAACCGCAGACACTTGAGACGAAGCGCTCACAGATCAGGACGCGGGCTTCGGCTTCATTGGCGAGGTGCGCGTGGGGGGTGGGGCTCGCCGCCGGGACTGAGGACACCATCGCCGGTTTCACCGAAATTTCATCACCCCGGGGTAGCCAGTGGGGCCGGATATCGATATGAGGCGGAGGTGCCACGACCTGTCACCCCGATTTTTTACTGATGTCCGCCAAAGCCACTGGAAAAGTCAGCGCTGCCGTGATGGCGAGCCGGGTGCTGGGCCTTGCGCGCGAAATGATGTTCGCCGGGCTGTTTGGCGGCAGCAAATGGATGGATTGTTTCTATCTGGCCTTCAAGGTTCCCAACCTGCTGCGCGACCTGTTCGCGGAAGGCGCGCTCTCGCAGGCCTTCGTGACGACGTTTTCCAAAAAGCTGAAGTCGGAGGGCGAGGCTCCGGCCTGGGCGCTGGCCAACAAGATGATGACGCTGGCCGCGGTGTTCATGAGCGTGGTGACGTTGCTCGGGATTCTGATCGCGCCGTGGATCGTCGATGTCCTAACATCACTCTCGCGCAGCGGCAGTTCGCCGCGCACTTACAATCCGGAGGAGATCGCGCTCACTGTCACGATGGTGCGGGTGATGTATCCGTTCATCCTGCTGGTTGCACTGGCGGCGCTGGTGATGGGCATGCTCAATGCCCGCAACATTTTCGGCATGCCGGCGCTGTCGTCGTGCTTTTTCAATCTCGGTTCGATGATCGGCGGCGCGGCGCTCGGCTGGTGGATGGATCCGGCTTGGGGAAAACAAAGTCTCGTCGGGTTTTCCATCGGCGTGGTGATCGGCGGTCTCGCCCAGTTGGTCTGCCAGTTTCCCGCGCTGCGGGCGGTGGGTTACCGCTTCGTGGCGGATTTCAAATGGCGCGATTCCGGCGTCCGGCAGATCCTGAAACTAATGGGCCCGGCAGTGATCGCGGCGTCGGTGGTGCAGGTGAACGTGGTGGTCAACGCGATGTTTGCCTATGGCGTCGGCGAGGGTGCGGTGAGTTGGTTGAGTTATGCGTTCCGCCTGATGCAACTGCCCATCGGCGTGTTCGGCGTGGCGGTCGCCACGGTGACTCTGCCGGCGCTCTCACGCGCGGCGGTGGGCGGCATCGGCGCGGACTTCAAGCCGACTCTTTCCAAGGGGCTGCGGCTGGTCGCCTTCCTGGTGCTGCCATCCATGATCGGGCTGGTGTTGTTAGCGGAGCCGATCGTCAGCGTGTTGTATGAGCGCGGGGCATTCGCCGCGCGGGACCGGATGCAGACGGCCGGCGCGTTGCGCGCTTATGGATACGGCCTGTTGTGTTATGCGTGGCTCAAGGTGTTGCAGCCGGCGTTCTACGCGATCGACAAGCGCTGGCTGCCGATGATTGTGAGCTTTCTGGCGCTGGGCATCAACCTCGGGTTCAACTGGTTTTTTGTGTTTGTGATGCGCTGGGGCCACGAGTCGCTGGCTCTAACCACAAGTATCAGCGCCACGGTGAATTTCCTCATCCTGTTCCTCGCGATGTGCGGATTCGCGGGAGACATCGGCACCCGGGACTTGCTGCTGCTGCTGGCGAAACTCGCCGTCGCGGGAGTCGCGATGGCCGGCGTGTGTCTTGCCGCGAACCGCTACTTCTTCATGGATCCCGCGCATCTATCATTCGGCTTGAAAGCCGGCGGGCTGGTGGTCACCATCGGCGTGGCGGCGCTGGTTTTCTTTGCCACGGCGCGCCTGCTGAGAGTTTCGGAAGCCAAGGACGCACTGGAAATGGTGACGCGGCGGCTGAAACGCTGATCCATCTCACGGGCATTTCAACTGGAGCGGAGGTGGAGGGTCCGCAGCCGCAACGCGTTCCCGATCACCGAGACCGAAGACAGGGACATCGCCGCGCCGGCGAGCATCGGGCTGAGCAGTGTGCCGGTGAGTGGGTAGAGCACCCCGGCGGCGATCGGGATACCGGCCGCGTTATAAAGGAAGGCGAACAGCAGGTTCTGCCGGATGTTGCGCATGACCGCGCGGCTCAGGCGGATGGCCTGCGCGATGCCGCGCAGATCGCCCCGAAGCAGCGTGATGCCCGCGCTTTGCATGGCGACATCGGTACCGGTGCCCATGGCGATGCCGACCTCCGCCTCGCTGAGGGCAGGAGCGTCATTGATGCCATCACCCGCCATGGCGGGATGGCGGCCCTGCTGGCGGAGATTGCGGAGATACTCGGCCTTGCCTGCGGGGGCGACTTCCGCCGCCACGACATCCAGGCCGAGTTGTTTGGCGACGGCAGCGGCGGTGCGGCGGTTATCGCCGGTGAGCATGATGATTTTCAGGCCCAAGGCGTGGAGTTCGCGAATGGCGTGAGGCGTGGTTTCCTTGATGGCGTCGGCAACCGCGAGGATGCCCGCCGCCTTGCCGCAAACGGCCACCAAAACCGCGGTCTTGCCATCCTCCTGGAGGCGCGCGGCGGATGCTTCGCATGCCTCCACGCCCTGGATGTTCTCACGGCGCAGGAAATCCGGATTGCCGATGACAACCGGAAGACCCTCGATGTTTCCGGTCACACCGCCGCCGGGCACCGAGCGAAATGCGTCCACGGACGCCAAGACGATGCCGCGATCCTTCGCGCCCAGCAGCATGGCGGCGGCGAGCGGGTGTTCGCTGTGTTGTTCCAGCGAGGCAGCGAGACGCAGGAGTTCTTCCGCTGCAATGCCCCCGAGCGGCAGAACATCCGTCAACCCGGGGCGGCCTTCGGTTAGGGTGCCCGTCTTGTCCACCACCAGCGTGTCGATTTTTTCCAGCAATTCGAGAGCCTCGGCGTTTTTCACCAGCACTCCTTCCTGTGCGCCGCGGCCGACGCCGACCATGATGGACATCGGCGTGGCCAGGCCAAGGGCACAGGGACAGGCGATGATGAGCACTGCGACCGCATTGACGATGGCATGGGCGAGTTGCGGTTCCGGCCCGAGCCACATCCACAGCACGAAGGTGAGGATGGAAACCGCGATCACCGCGGGCACGAAGATGCCCGCGACTTTGTCGGCGAGGCCCTGGATCGGCGCGCGGCTGCGCTGGGCCTCGGCCACCATGTGGACGATCTGTCCCAACAACGTTGCGTTTCCAACCCTCTCCGCCCGCATCACGAAACTGCCATTGCCGTTGAGGGTGCCGCCGGTGAGCTTGTCGCCCGGTGATTTTTCAACCGCCAGCGGTTCGCCGGTGATCATTGACTCCTCGACGTTGGAGTGCCCTTCCAGCATCTCGCCATCGACCGGGATCTTGTCCCCTGGAACCACCCGCAAGCGATCACCGGCCTTGACCTCTGCGAGCGGGACTTCGCGGTCGCCGCCGGCTTCGATCCGCCGGGCGGTGGGCGGAGCAAGATTGAGCAAAGCCCTGATGGCGCTGCCGGTGCGGCTGCGGGCGCGCAGTTCCAGCAGCTGACCTAACAAGACCAGCGCCACGATCACCGCCGCCGCTTCAAAGTAGATTGGCACGCTCCCGCCATGGCGTATCGTGTGGGGAAACCTGCCGGGCACGAGCATGGCCGCCGCACTGAAGAGAAACGCCGCGCCCACGCCGATCGAGATCAGAGTGAACATGTTCAGGTTTCCGGTCCGCACCGAACTCCATCCCCGGCGGAAAAACGGCCATGCGGCCCATGTCACCACCGGAGTGGAGAGAACGAACTGCAACCCCCGGGAAACCGGGCCATTCACCCATGACTGCAAGGCCGGCGATGGAACCAGGTGGGCCATCGCCAGCAAGAACACCGGCAGCGTGAGCACGGCGGCGATCCGGAAACGTCGCGTCATGTCGTGCAGCTCGCCGTTTTCCTCACCGTCCTCAGCCACCGTCTCCGGCTCGAGCGCCATGCCGCATTTCGGACAATCGCCGGGATGATCTTGTTGCACCTCCGGGTGCATCGGGCAGGTGTAGATCGTCTTCGGCGCGGACTTCCGGGCCGGATTGCGCTCCAGAGCCATGCCGCACTTCGGACAATCGCCGGGTTTTTCTGACTCCACGCCGGGACACATCGGGCAGAAGTATTTGGCGGACGCAGCGGGTTTCGCCGCCTGAGGATCATGTGCGTGGCCACCCCCTCCGCAGCATGAGCGCTTTTCTGGGGCAGGGGTGGAAGAATGGGATTTCATGGGCATGAAGCCCGCGGTGAGAGGGGCATCGGTGGAGGGTTTCATTCATCCGGGAAAACGCAAGTGGAGTGAACCCATTGCTCACGATTTCCGATTGTCCGGGCTGGCGCTTACGGTGCCTCACCGACCGCACGATCCGCTGCCGTCATGTGACTGTTCGAAGCTCTCCACCGCCAGGACTGATACCCGCAACAAACCACGAGGGCACGCGCAGGAACATCAAGACCGCAGCCACGGCCGAGCCGGGATTGTTTCCGGCCTAACTCCGGGTCTTGGAGAAAACCGCCCTTGAGGAAATAGCCCGCCACCTCTGCCGGGCGCAGCGGATCGCTTGAAAGGCAGCCATGCGATCCGGCCGGGGTGGGGCAACCGGCACTCTATTATATGAACGGACTGTTACGGAGTTATCATGATGCCATAGTCGCTTGTGGCAGTTAAAGAAGAAGGGAGATCGGGTGCGTCGCACGCGCCATTGACCCAAGGAGCGGCGGAATGTTGGAAAGCAACGGGCACGGCTGCCAGTCTCCCGAACAGCGCAGTTCATTTTAGGATTATTAAGAATAATCATTGTTTTGCCTTGGCATCGCGACACCATTGACCCCGCTAGTCGAATCCCACTGCAGATTCTGCGCTGAGCCACGCTCAACGCAGTCGGTGAAACAGCCCGCCATTTCCTCCATCTCCAATCCAAATCCCAAGCACTCGAGCCACAACGATGACCCACAACCCAACGAAATTGCCCGTCCTCCCCTTCATCCGCCTCGCCCTGTCCTCCTGCATCCACGCCCTCTGCCTGGCCGGGGTGTTGGCCGTGTTTCAGTCGGCGGGTGCATCCACCACCATCAATAGCGGTGCCACGTTTACCATTGATAACAGCAACACGACCATAGCCGGCTACGTCACGACCTGGAACGACACCGGCACGTTGACGATCAACGGCGGTGGCACTCTTCAGACATGGCCCCCTCAGAACCGTACGGTCTTTAACAACAACAACATCGTTTTCGCAGGCAGCGGCGGCACGATCACAATGCGCTTCAATGACAACGACACGGACTTCCAACTGAACGGTGCGTCGATCACTTCCACGGCCACCGGCGCGCAGACCCTTGCTGTCTTCACCGGCAATAACAGCAATGGCGATCGCGAGTCGGTCACCTTTAACGCGGGAATCCCCAATGTATCCGATGGCTCCGCGATGTCGTTTAATGTAACATATAATACGCAGGGCTCTCCGAATTGGGTCAATCTGAAGGGTGCCAATACCTTCACCGGGCCCATCACCCTGGCGCATTCGGATGCTGGCACCGCGTCTGGCATATTGACCATCGGGGGCACGTTGACGCAATATAACGGGAACACTTCCGGGTCCGGAACACTGAATAGTGGGAATTACGCGGGTGCCATCGCGCTTGGTGCCAGAACCATCTTCAACTACGCCAGTTCGGCAACGCAAACGCTCTCGGGAGCGATTTCCGGCGCGGGTGCCCTGCAAGTAACGGGCGGGACCCTGACCCTCTCGGGTGCCAGCACTTTCAGCGGCAGCACCACCGTCAACAGTGGCAAGTCGCTGATCCTCGGAAGCGCCGGCAAATTGAAATTCTTCATCACCGATGCCGCCACCAACAACAAGGTCACTGGCGCGGGGACCGCCACTTTGAACGGGATCTTCACCATCGACCACTCGGCGGTCACCGCGACGTCCGGTTCCTGGACCTTGGTCAATACCACCGCCAAGACCTTCGGCGGCACCTTTCGCTTGGACGGTTTCACCGGTCCCCTCAGCAACATTTATACGAAATCGGCCGCAGGCCAAAACTGGACTTTCAATACGACCACTGGCGTGCTCAGCCTCAGTTCTCAGGCGATCATCACCGCCTTCGGAATTCCAGGCTCTGCCGGCGTGATCAATCAGACCGCGAAGACCATCGCCTTGACCGTGCCTTACGGGACGTCGTTGGCAACTCTCGCGCCGACCTACACCTTGACCTCGGGCTCGTGCACTGCGTCCAGCAGCTCCCCGCCGTCACCCACTTTCGCCGCCGCCAACCCGGCGCACTACATCGTCACCGACGGGGCGATCTCCAACGACTATACCGTGACGGTCAGCGTGACGCCAGCGAGTTCGGCCAAGGATGTTCTCACCTGCGAGTTTGGGGCGTTGGGATCCGGGACGATTTCCGGCACCGATATCCTGTTCACGGTGCCGCCGGGCCAGTCGCTCTCGATGGCACCCACCTTCACGCTATCGCCGTTCGCCACGCTCAGCCCGCTTTCGGGCAGCACGCAGAATTTCAGCAGCCCGGTGATCTACACGGTCACGGCCCAGAATGGCACGACCAAGGCCTACACGCTCATCGT
Source organism: Prosthecobacter debontii (assembly GCA_945869465.1). Classification (GTDB taxonomy): domain Bacteria; phylum Verrucomicrobiota; class Verrucomicrobiia; order Verrucomicrobiales; family Akkermansiaceae; genus Luteolibacter. The sequence continues at coordinate 147,500 of CAMBPB010000001.1, read as the reverse complement.
GCAGGCCTATGACACCTGGGCACATTCCGGCTCGTTTTTCATCAGCACAACTCCGCACGGCGCGAACATCACCGCCGGACCCGCGGAAACGGACTTCCCGTTGCTGGTCCGGTTCAATTCCAGCAATTTCAATTTCGCGGAAGCCGAATCCGACGGCCGCGACCTCCGCTTCACCACGGCGGCCGGTGCGAACCTCAAGTATCAGATCGAACAATGGGATGCGGTCAACGGCGTCGCCGCCGTGTGGGTAAAGATTCCGAGCATCGCCGCCAACGCGCGGCAGGAGCTCATCATGTATTGGGGCAAGAGCGGCGTGGTGAGCCAATCGAGCGGCGCCAGCGTGTTCAACACCGCCAACGGCTACGTCAGCGTGATGCACTTGAACGAGACGGTGGCCGATTCGGTAGGCACGCTCACTCCCACCAATGTCGGCACGACCGTGACTCACAGTCTCATCGGCAAAGGCCGCACGTTCGTCGCTGGCAATGGCGTCAATTGCGGCGATGGTCTCACAACGCTTCCATCTGGCAATACCGCGCATTCCACCCAGGCATGGTTCCGTTCGGACACGAGCGGTTTCGATATCTTTGACTGGGCAAGAGAAGATGCGGGAAAGAAAGTCCAAATCCGCCTGGTGAGTCCACCTCAAATCGTAATCGATGGTAATTTTGCCGGTGTGACTGGTGTTGCCATTTTGTCCACATCCCAATGGCATCATGTGGTGAATACCTACACTCCGGGAAACCCCGGAGTGTCCCGCATCTATATCGACGGACAGCTCGATGCCTCCGGCAGTGCCACCGTGGACATCACCCCTCCTTCCATCATGCGCTTGGGCGGATGGTATAATAACTACAGTTTCGTGGGCGAGATGGACGAGGCGCGCCTCTCCAAGTTCACCCGCTCAGCCAACTGGATCAAAATGGAATACGAAAGCCAGAAACCCCTGCAAACCATGGTGGGAACACTGGTGCAGGCCGGTTCCACTTTCTCGGCCTCTCCCGAGTCCGTGACGATGGGTGAAGGCACCAGCACGGACCTCACCGGCGAGGCCGGCGGGGCGCAGAAAGTCTTCTGGATCCGCAAGGAAAACGGCGTGGAAACAATACTCGCGGTGGATCAATTCACCCTCAACGTCCCCGCCGGCCGGGTGACTGGCAATCGATCCTTCGTCATCCAGTTCAAGGGAATCTATCCGAATGAGATCAGGACCGTGGACATTCCCGTGACCGTCACCGATGACATCGCAGACCCGGAGTTCACTCTAACCGGCCCTTCGTCCTGGGACGGACGCGAGACGATCATGGTGACGCCGGAAATTTCCAACCTCGACACCTTGCAGGCGCAGGGGTTGGACAATTTCACCTACAAATGGACCGTGAACGGGGTGGCGGTGGTCAAACAGATCACCCCGGGAGTCCTGACCCTGACACGCGCGCAAGGCGACGGGCCGCTGACGCTCACTCTGGTGATGGACAACGGCGGCGGCTTGGTCAGCCGGAGCAAGATCATCACCGTGCAACAACCGGCAAGCGATGACTGGGTGCAGCGCACGCCGGATGCGAACGAAAAACCGGTGACCAATCAGTTCTTCGCCCGCGACCCATCTGGTTTTGGCACGATCCATTACCGTGGCACCCAGGCAGGCTCGCCTGCCACGGTGTTTCTCAAGGTTTATACCACCGATGGCGGGGATGTGCTTTACGCCACCCATCGTCAGGCGTTGGTGGGCGGCGCCTATACCTTCGCCGCGCCGATCGCCGCGGGCAAGGTGACCTACAAGGTGCAGTATGGCACGACCACGGGCGGAGTCGATACGCCGGTCGGTGCCGCGGTGACCAATCTGGTTTGCGGCGATGCATACATTATCGAAGGCCAGTCGAACGCCCTGGCCACCGACAATGCCGCGCCTAATAGCAGTGTCACTGATCCGTGGATCCGCACGTATGGTCTCACCTCGGGCTGGGGCGGTGCCGTCAGCAAGGGCGGGGAACTCCAACTCGGCCTCTGGGGCTGGATTCTGGCCAACCGCCTGTCAACCAACCACAGCATGCCGATCTGCATCATCACCGCAGCCGTGGGCGGCACGCGGATCGACCAGCACCGGCCGAATCCCGCGGGTCACGGCGGGGCGGGCACCCTGTATTCGATTTATGCCAATCTATACAACCGGGTGGTCGGTGCCCGACTCACGCACGGCATACGCGCCGTGCTGTGGCACCAGGGAGAGCAGGACCAGGGTTCCGGCGGGCCGGACGGGGACTACGATTACAAGTTCTATCAGCAGTATTTCGTGGATATTTCCGCCGCATGGAAGCAGGATTTCCCGAACATCCTCAATTACTATGTGTTTCAGATCTGGCCGGGTGCCTGCGGTGACACTTCCCGTAACGATCAGTTGCGCGAGGTGCAGCGGACCCTGTCACGACTGTATTCCAACCTGGAGGTCATGAGCACCCATGGCATCGTGCCAGGATCGAGCTGCCACTATGAACTTGCCGGCTATCAGAAATTCTCTGACCTGTTGGGGCCCCTTATCGCACAGGATCACTATGGGGTGGATCCCGCTGGTGCCATCACTGCGGCGGACTTGCGGAAAGCCTACTTCACCACGGCCACGCAGAATGAGATCGCCCTTGAGTTTGGTCAAAACGTGGCGTGGAACCCTGGTGCGCCGGGCCTGCTCTTCCTCGATGGCGTGGCTGGCAAGGTGGCCTCCGGCAGCGCGACCGGCAACGTGATCAAGCTCCAACTGACCGCGGCCTCCACCGCGGCGACAATCACCTATCTGAAGGGCACCGTCGCATGGAATCAGGCGAACATCCTCTACGGCAGCAATGGCATCGCCGCCCTCACCTTTGCCGATGTGCCCATCGAACCGACGCCGACCGGCTATGAGTCGTGGGCCTCCGATCCGGCGCAAGGACTCACCGCCGGCCAGAACGACGATCCGCTAGATGATCCGGATTTCGAGGGCATCACCAATCTTCTGGAATTCACTCTCGGCGGCGCTCCCACCGTGTCCTCGCAAGCGATTCTGCCGACGCTGGAGAACTCCGGCGGTGCCTGGAGCTTCGAATATGATCGCAGCGATCTATCACTCTCTCCGGCCACCACTCAGGTGGTGGAATACGGCAGCGACCTCACCGGTTGGACTCCGGTGACCATTCCGACCACCAGCGCCGGAATTGTGACGATCACGCCCGGCAGCCCGTCGGACCACGTGAAGGTCACCATCCCGGCTCCGGGCACCGAGATGTTCGTCCGCCTCAAGGTCACTCAATGATCGCGGCCGGTCGCGCTCGCCGCGGAATTGCTGGAATCCGAATGCCGGAACCACTCTGCATTCACCCACTCATTCACTCGCCACGCACCGGACGGCCCGGAGTTCCATCCCTGCCGTGCATCGCATCCGACCAAGTGGAAACGATTCCGCGAGTGAGTGCTTAAAGGCAACGGACTGAAGTCCGCTGTTTCCTTTCGCGGATCAGACTGAAATCCTCGATTACTTTCACCCGCGTCACGGCGTCGGTTCCGCATGTCGGGAAAATTTTTTGAAATTCCGCCTCCAGCCGGAGGTGTGATTTCACGATGTGATTTCACGTTTGCCTTGTAAAATTTTGGCGGTAAATTGTTCCTGTGAGAAAGTTTTTTCCTTTCCTCCGGACGACTGGATGCCTGATCGCGGCGTGCACCACTGCGCTTCAGGCATGGCAACCCGGTTTGTCCGCCGTGACGCCCGGGGGCACGGCCAGTTACGGTTTCGAGGTGAATACCCGCAACCGCAACGACGTGGTTGCGTTCTGGCACGCGGTTTATCAGGCGTCCGAGGGCTACGAGAGCCGGGTGCAATGGACCGGCAATTACCAAGGCAACAGCGGCACCACTTCGGACGTGTTCGTCGATGACGTCGAGCGCCGGATCAATTATTTCCGGGCGATGTGCGGCGTTCCGGCGCTGGTGCGGGTCAATACCGGCTCCATGGTCCTCATCAGGAGTGCGGACCCACACAAGCCCGCCCCATCCACCCTCAAGTCCATCGCGGCCCAGAACGCCGCCTTGATGCTGATTCGAAACTACAACCCGTCCACGAGCACCGATCCGGCATTCACCCATGATCCGCCCCCCTCGCTGGCCGGTTGGTCAACTTCGGCGTGGAATGGAAACGCCTATGGCAATCTCGCCTTCGGCCTCTACGGACCCGGTGCCATTACGCAATACATGGTCGAAGAAATCGCCAGCGGCTCCGCGACGTCCCCTTGGAACACGCTCGTTGGCAACCGGCGATGGACGCTTTACCCGGAAGCCACCGACGTTGCCACCGGCGATCAACCCGGCGATTCCGCCAGCCGTCCGCCCACCAATGTGCTCTACATCTCCCAAAACGAAAATGAACTCGTGGCAGATCCGACCCCCGATTTCGTCCCGTATCCGGCGGCGGGATTTTTCCCCGCACCGATCAACTCGCGCTACTGGTCGCTCAGCCGCGCCGGAGCCAACTTCAGTGCCGCCACCGTCCACATGACCGATGCGGACGGCAATGAGGTGCCCATCTCCAACGTCACGAGCAACATCAACTACGGCGATCCCGCCGTCCTCTGGGAAGTTGACGGCGCAACCGCCACCAAATCCGTCCGCTCGGACACCACCTTCCACGTGCACGTCAACGGCATTGCTGGCACGGACATTCCCACGTCGTTCAGCTATTCGGTCACGCTGATCCATCCCGACCGCCTCACCTCCAACCAATCCATCACGGGATCCGCCACGCCGGTTTCCAATCAAACCACCCCCTATACGTTCAAGGCTCCCAAGGGGGCCGAATCGCTTCTGGTCACGACCTTCCGCAAAGAATCCGCTCCCTGGACGGAGGGTGCGGAAAAATCCGCAATCACCCGGATCATCGACCGGACTGCCGGCAGTTACGACTTGAAGGCTACAATGTCCACGTTTGCCGGCTTCGGAGCGCTCACCGGCGCGAGGGCATTCCATCTCACGTTTCCAACCATTTACGACCTCATCGTCCGGGGCGTACCCGAACAGTCGTTCGAACTCGATCGCGACATCCTCTCACAACCCGGGGGCAAACTGCGCTTTGCCTATCGCCGCGGGTTCATGACCACGGGCAGCAACCTGGCGGTCGAAACGTCCGCGGACGGCGGCGTCACCTGGAGCCGGATCGGCAAGACCATCAGCGGAGTGTCTAACACGACTTATGAATTCAATGTCTCGTCCGCATCGTTCAACCTGCCAAAATCCACCAAGCCGCTCCGGGTTCGTTTCAGGTATTTCACCAACCCGGGATCGCCGGTTTACACCCACGAGGCGGCTCCCACCTCTCCCACCGGAATTTTCATCGATGACATCACCACCGTGAACTGCGCGTGGCTGGAGCCGGAGAAGACCACGATTCTATCAAAAAAAGCGGCGCAATTCGATTTCAACACCAAGTCCGCCGGAGCTTCGCTGGTGGAAGGCGGCGAATGGAGCCTCGCGCTCAGGACCCAACTAGGCGGCAAATGGTTTCCCTATGGTCCCTTCAAGTCGGTCACCATCGCCGCTCCCTGAGTTCCTCACTCACGTCGAGGGCTGGAGCAGATAGAGCCCCATCGTCGCTGCGGATGCGTCCGGCGCGGCCATCCGCTTCTTCTCATGGCCGGCACCCCATGAATCGCTGAAAATAATTGCGCGGGTCGAGTTGTTATATCCGATGATGAGCCGCATGTGCCCGCCTCCGAACTGTTTCGCCTTCTCGCCGTTTTCGGGAAACAGCCCGAGCTGAAGTCCCCACATCACCGGCACGCCCTTGTCGATGTTCTCGTGGACGACGCGCATGAATTTGTCGAAGTTCTGTCCGGTGCCGTTCACGTCCCGCAGCACTTCCGGATTCAGGCCGCCCATGAAGTAGATATAGTTGTCGGTATCGAGGATTTTCTTGCCGAGTTTTTTGGCGGACCGGTTGTATTTCACGAGGAAGCTCTTGTATTTGCGGCTTGAGTAATCGAGGTCGAGTTCCGTTTGAAAGCGGGTTTTGTATTTGCCGGAAATCCTGCGCAGCGCGTCCTCCATTTCGTCCGGATTGGTTCCGCCGCCGCCCGCGTCGTTGCCGGCAATCTGCGCCATCTCGTGCTGATCCGCCGGCACGCCGTAATAATTGAAAACCCGCGAGGCGGTGGCCACCGCGCAATAGCCCTTATCGCCTTGATCGACCATTGGGATATTAGAAATAAACACATCCCCCGAGGTCTCGCGGATGACGGACTTCGCCAGATCCACGCGTCTAACCGTGGCCGTTCCACCGGTGCTGGCATTGAGGCCGACCATGCTCGCCGGCTTCGGCAGCAGGCGCAAACGGATGAACTCGCCCTGGAAATTCTTGCCGGTCCGCTCACGGCCCGAGTACGGATCGCGGACCTTTTCCCTGCCGCCGCTGTATTCCAACTGGGCCAGGGTGTCCTTGCCAAGCCACATCCGGCGTTCGGCCTTGGCCGCGCTCGCGGTATCTTTCCCGCGATTTTCAAATTTGGGCGCCACCCGCCGGTTCAAGTCACTTGTCCATCCCTCGACGATCGCGGTGAAGTCCTTCTCCGATATTTCCGCATCCTTCGAATCCCCCTTGTTCCATACGGCGATGGAAACCTCGGTGAGTTTCCCGCCCTTCAGCAGAAATAAAATTTCCTCCACATTCCGGGCGCCGCCAAAAGCGGTTAGTTTCACCTGTTGGAAACCCCAGTTGTCGCGCCGGATGGCTCCGCGGTCCTTGACTTGCGCCGATGCCCATTTGAAGCCCTTGTCCTTCCATGCCACCTCCAGCGTGACATCCGTGTGCGCCCAGAGTTTTTCCGGCTCGAAAAGTTGATCGATGGCGATCTCCTTGTTCTGCGCGGACAGTTGCGGCACGAGTTGGAGAAGTGCGAGTGAGAGGATCGGAAGCAGCGTTTTTTTCATGACGGGAACGGCTTGGGAAGCAAGCGGCTTGGACGATGCGCCACCTCGGGTAAAATCGGGCAATTCGCACTGATAACCTGCTAACACAGGCATTGCGCCACGACAATCCCTAAAAACATTGCCGCCCCCAGTTCATCCGCGGATGCGTGAAACCCGCAGCCGCTCGGCGGTGACAAGCGCCGTGAATTTCGAGAAATCCGCTTCGCGGGTCGAAGAAAGCAACCGATAGGTGTAGTTTTCCCAGTGCCGCATTTCGTCGAGGCCGTTGGCCATCCGCAAGGCGATCGTTGCCGCGCTGTCGGTCCCCCGGCCGGAGAGCCGCGCGAGCAGTTCCTCCGCGCTGGGCGGCATGACAAAAAGGTCCACCAAGGCCCGCCGGATTTCCGGATCGCCGCAGGTCCGGACCTGCTCCGCGCCTTGGATATCGATGTCCATCACCACGTCGGTTCCCGCGCCGAGGTGGGATAACACTTCCGATTTCAGGGATCCATAGAGATTGCCATGGACCAGCGCGTGTTCGAGGAAACACCCTGCCTGAAGCCTGCTCTCGAATTCCTCACGGCTGAGAAAGTGATAATCCCTGCCGTCCATCTCACCCGGCCGCGCCGACCGGGTGGTGCAGGAAACCGAATACCGGACCTCGCCCGCATCCGCCAAGCGCCGGCAAAGCGTGGTTTTCCCCGATCCCGAAGGACCGGAAACAACGAGAAGCATCCCAGCGCGTGCGGACATGTGCGGATCATGGAGAGACCCGCCCCGGAGGCAAATAGAGAAGTGCGTTCCGGGCGGATTAACGGTCCAAGCGTTCGGTCCCATACTCGCCGAAGGGAACCAGCAAATCACCGTCCGGCGCTTGCGCCACCCGCTCCAAGTTCAGGTACCAGGTCGGAAAATTCCATTCGCTCACGGTGTCGCCCGCTCCATCGGCCGCGAACAGCGAAAAGGATCGCGTTCCAGTCAGCGTGCCTTGCATCCACCGCAGGGAATAAGGCGTCCAGCCGATTTCAAGGGCGGGCTCGGCGACGAAGTCCCCTTGCTCGTTGAGCCGATGGCGCTCGACTCCGTCTGCGTTGGCCACGAACACGCGCCGTCCACCGGCGGTGGCGACGACATGCGCCGCAGCATCGAGGCTGGCGATCAGGAACGCGTCGCGACCATCGCTTGCGCTTGCTTGCAGCGTGGTTGCGTCGTCCCCGTAGGTGCGGGTAAACGCCAGGAACCCGTTGGCATCGAGCTCGGTGATGGCGAAAAGCTTGCCGGGCAGGTCAATCAAGGGTCGCAGAACCGGGCCCCCCGAGGTTTCCACCTCAACCACGCATGCCGACTGGAACGCCAGACCGGACTCGAGCCAAGTGTCATCAGACACCTTGTTCCATTGGGAAGTTCCCAGCACCAGCAGCCCGTCGGAAGCCTCGCTGACTCCAGTGGAGGTCATTCCTTCGGGTCCCAAGTCCATGGGTTCTCCCGCCACCGGGCTTGCGGGAACCGCCGTATCGAAAACCACCAGGCGCGGGGCTTTCTGCGCAACCCAATACGGACGGTAAGGCATCATCATCGACGATTTTGCCAGCGTTGGAAGGCCGGTTTCCGCGAGACTCACCGCGGGCTCGACCGCTATCCTGAGCGGACCATACCACCCGTACCAATAGGAATAGCGGGTATCCAATACCACTGCGGGGCGGTTGGGGCGGGGCCACAGCATGCGATCCACGGCAAGCTGCCCGCCGGACTCGAGATCGAGCGCACAGGACCCCAGCAATGCCAGTTCGGGAGCCGCCGAAGCGTCGTAAATATCCAGAATCAATTGGTTTTTCCCGCCACTGTCCATGATCGGGCTGCGATAATACAACCATGAGGTCGAGCCGGTTTCGCGAAGAACGAAGAGTTTCCCATCGCGATAATCCGCCGCCTTCACGGTTCCCTCGCCGAGGTCGGTTTCCGAGAGAATTTCCTCGGGTGATTTTGCCGGAGAAACCCGGACGGTCGCCCGCCCGCCGCCATACCAGCTGCCGTCTTCGATTTGGAACAAATGACGGCCCGCTGCGAGCACCCGGTCCACGGGCCAAGCCAGGGAAACCTCAGCCAAGATCGCCGGCTCGTCGCGATCCTCAATGTCGGCCGTCACCAGCACCCGTTGCGAAATGGACACCACGGCATCGCCGATGAGGTCCGAGCGGCGGGCGTCGAAGGCATGGGCGATTTCGCCGCGCAAGCGCAACTCGCGGGCATTGAGATCGATATCCAGCAGTTGCACCACCGAGCTCGACCCTGAGGAGTCATACGTGGTCAGCGGAATCAGCGCCAATCCCGCTTCGGGCAACACTTTCAGCGCTTGTTCATCCCACGTGGCTTCGCTGAACGATCCGCCCTCCCCAAGATTCAAGCGGCTGAGCAATTGGGGGGCCGCCGGATCCGCCACGTCAAACAGCGAGGCCGCCACCGTGCCGGACTCCCAACCGATCGAGAACAGCAGATCGCCGATCGGCTCCAGATGCGTGGACCAGCCCGGCACTTCAAGATGGCCGGCAACCACCGGATGATACGGGTCTGAGAGATCCACCACCCACAGCGGGTCGGTTTGCAGGAAAGTCACGACGTAAGCCTTGTCGCCGGCGAAACGGGTCGCAAACAACCGTTCGCCCTTCGCCAGTTCGAGGCTTCCTAGGCGGCCCTCCACCACCGCCGGATGAATGACGCCAGGAGCCCAGACGTGGAAGGTTTCTAGGATGGTGGTGGGAATCCAGCGCGAATCACTCGTGTTGCTTTCCGAGATCGTGGTTAGGACATTATCCTTCCACTGCATGCCAAATTTGCCCTCCACCGAGCCTTCCGTGCGGATCGGCGGACTCATGCGCACCAACCCATTCGGGCGAATCGCGAAAACCGAAACATCCGAGACACCCCATTGGTTTTTTGGATGAACCGCGACCGCCAGCCAATCGGCCCCGGAGGCGATCAGCGGGCTGTATCCTTCAATGAGCGTTTCCCCGGCGGCTGTCGGCGCTTGATCCGGAGCCAGCAACCACTCGGACAGGTGGCTTTTCACATTCCAACCATCCGATGAAATCCCGCCGTCATAGTCCCACTCGGTGGTGGCGAGGATCAGGCGGCTGCCCGCCAGCCGGCTATCGGCCAGGCTGCCGGCCACGTCCTGAGTGTGGGTGATTTCAGCCTTTCCATTGCTTACCTTCACCAGGTTGATGCGTGTCCACTCGCCGCCTTCGGACGACCAACCTTCGGTCAGGAGAACCACCGTGCGCTCGCCTTGGGCACCTGGCAACACATAGAGATCCTGCCCCACCGCCGGAAGCCGGAGCGATGCGCTGAGCCGCGGATCCGCGGGGTCCTTCAAGTTGAGCACCTGCAAGCCGCGCAATTGATTGAAGAAATAAACGGTGTCGCCATCGATCTTCCAAATATCCGCTTCCACCGGCACGACGGCGGCGGACTCACCCGTGGCGGTATCCGCCACCATCATGGCGGGTTGATCCAACCTCCGCGAATACAACGCATTTCCATTTTGCGTCCCTGACTTGATCGGGCCAAAAGTGTTTTCTCCCTTGAAAAAATTTCCCGGAAACTTGTCCCATCCCCCTGCCGCCCGGCCGATCGCCCGCCACCGCGCGCCCCTGCCGTTCAGGGGAAGGTTGAACCTCATCACCCCGGGAGTCGCGGTTTTCGAGAGCACCTTCCGCCAGCCGCCGTCACGGTGGAACGCCTGCAGAGTCACGTTTTCCACCCCCTCGGGAACCGTCACTTTGGCCGTCCGCTGGTCGGAGGAAAGCTCCAGATTGAGGATCTGCCGCCCTGCCGGTTTGGCCGAAACCGAGGTGCCCAGGCCCAACAGCGCGGTGGCAAGGAGAAAGAGGAAATGCCGTTGCCAATGACAGAACGAACGAAACATGCAGGATTTCATGGTGGATCAAGTGGTGGGTTCAATGGGAACTGGATGGGAGAAATTCCGGGAGACGATGCAGTCTGAGCGATCACGCCGCCACAATCAATCCGTCATTTCCACCGGATCGGATCATCAAACACGAGCGAATGGTTTTTCCTACTCCGCGGATCCTGGCGGACTTTATTGCCAACGGCGCATAAAAAAGCACCGGATTCTGCAACCCAACGGGCGCAAGACGATATCCCGAGAAGCGGGGTCTGCACCTCTGATCTATCCACCTGGGTCGAGCTTCCCAATTCACGCGTCACCGGCGCAGGGAGCGAAGTGGAACACGCCGATCCCGCCGTCACCGCTTCTGGAAAATTCTACCGCGTGGAGGTGTTCCAACCATGAAAACAGCGATCATCCCAATCATTCGCGTCCATTCGCGTCCATTCGCGTCCATTCGCGTCCATTCGCGGTTCGTTTGCTCCAAACCGCCGCCTCAGCCGAACCCCTCGCCGATCAAAAAATCGCGTGGCGTGCTCACTCGCATCCCATAAACCGTCGTTCCCAGCATGATTCCGAAATCACCTTTGTCCAAGGTCAGCAGCACCTCGCACTTGGCCGCCAGCGCGGAAATCAGCACCGGCTTGTCTTTGGAGGCGGTCAACAGCAGCGGCTTCTTGCTGGTAAGAGCATTGGGAACCCACTCGACCTTGGCCTGCATGCCCTGCCATCTCAGGGCCGCTTCCGCGCCGATTTTTCCGATGTTCTTACTCGTTTCCGCGCGGCAGTAGCTGGCCGAAATCAAGCGCCAGCCCCGGTCGGGGGCCAGTTCCGTGATCAGCCGGGACAGCGATTTCCCCGATCCGCAGGCGGAAAGCAGCACGCTGCTACCCAGGAAAATCTTCACGCCTTGCCGGCCTTTCTCCAAAAATTCTCGGTGTCCTTTTCATCTTCCGCGATCCAGCCGCGCAAGGTTTCCTCGGGAATCTCGCGCACGGGCAGTGCCTCTGCCGGTTGCAGGAAAATCCCACCGTCCCTTAGTTCCACCAGCATCATCGGGTGCTCGGCGGCGTCCAGACCCAGCTTCCGACGCATGTCCGGCGGCAGGGTGATCGTGCCTCGTTTGGATACGGGAATGCTTGTCATGCAGCAATGCTGCAATGCGGCAATGCGCTTGTCAAGTGAATGGGGTCAGTGAATGGGGCCTCAGGCCTCGCGCGTTCACATTCGAATATCCTTTGATGTTTCATCGAGTGCTTTTGCCAATCGCATAATAAATGGCCCGTCCCTCTGTCACACTGGAAACGGATCGGTTGCGATCATGCCGACAACGGCCCAAAAACGCGCTGGCCAGCCAGCCAAATGTGAACGCGCGAGGCCTGATCCCATTTAGGGCCCCATTTACACGCAAGATTCAGGCGGTCTCACAATTCAAGCCACTTCCGCAGCAAGGCATCCAGGGCAGCCCGATCGGGTGCGGTGATTTTACCGACCACCTTCCGCACCAGGCGCACCTCCACAGTGCAGATTTGTCCCTTGATACCGCTGGGAACATTCAGACCTGCCTCCGCCCACTGGCCAATGATCAAATCAGCGTTTTGCCATTGCGAAGTCACCGGCACCACGAGCAAATCACCCGGCCAAGTGCCGTGACCCACCACAATCGCAGGCCTCACCTTGGAACTGCTCAAATCCGTAAACGGGATCGGCAGCAGCACCACATCATCGCGTGAGCAGAACATTGTAAACCTCATCAGCCTCGTTGTCCCAGGCCCCCATCAGCGACCGTCTGCCCTGATCAAGCCACTCTTGGCGCTCGGCGTCGCCCTCCTGCCCGGTCTCCAGTGAGATTTGCACCACCGAGTTTTCGGCCAACTCCAATGGCTCAAGCGGCCGGAGTTTCCCACCCTCGTAAATGGCACTGATCGCAACCGTCATGGGCACATCATACCCACCATTTTCCTTCGATCCAACCCTTTCTCCCGCCACAATACGACAGCCACTCCCCGGCCGCCATGAAAGCAGTAAACGGGGTCAGGTCTCGCGCGTTCACATTTGAATATCCTTTGATGTTTCATCGAGTGCTTTTGCCAAGCGCACAGATGGTGGATGGCAGTTCCCCGGATTTCCGGCAAGAGCCGCTCATCCTGAGGCTCACCGAACCGGGATGCCCCATGGCCAGCCGCCTGGCGACTCGCGCTTTCCCAGCCCTCCAGTCCGACTCAATGGCTTTTTCAGGGGCCTCCAGCAGAAAGCAAATTCCTAGCAACCCAGATCGGCGAGTGCTTTCGTCATCGATGCGGGATTGCAAGTGAGCGGGACTTGGGGCAGGTTTGAGCGCTTGGCGGAAGTCCACACGCATGACAGCCTTTCTTTTCAGTTGTGAGAACGCGACCTGCGCGGTGCCGGAGGCGTATCGGGAGATTTTTCACGATTCGGAAGACATTGTGGCATCCGCCGAGGGCTGGGAACCCGGATCGCTGAATCTGGCGCAGGCCTTCTCGATGAAATTCCGGACTCCGCTGGTGCATGGCGACGTGACGCGTTTGCTGATCGATATCGAAAAGGAGGGAGAACAATGCTGGAGCCGGTTTTCATTGAAACTGCCCGAGGCCACCCGGATCCGGATTGCGGAACGCCACCAGCGGTCCTATCGGCTTTTGCTGGAACAGCGGATCGCCGAGGACTTGCGGCGGCATGCGGGAGTGCTGCATGTGATGGTCCATACCGATGCGGAGACTGACGGGCGCCTGACCTTGGAAACGCCGGAAGGCGGGGTGCTTGCGGAGAAACTCGCGTTGGCCTGGTATGCGCATCTGAAAGCGGACGATCTGGATGTGCGCCATGTGTGGAATGCGGAAAGCAGCGCGCTGGGTGCTGCGTTGTCGCGGGATTTTCCGGCGGATCAGTATGCCCGGATCCGGCTCTCGGTGTCGCAGACGTTCTTTCTGGAAGGCCGGCCGTGGCGCTGGGAAACCCTGAAGAAACTGCTGTTGGAGTCGCTCGCGCAGGCGGTTGCCAGCGTGGCTCCGGTCAACGACCCAAAATCCCCTTCGATTGCTCCAAGCTGAGCGAGCGCTGCTCCCTCCAATCGATGATTTCCGGCGCTGCATACACCTTGCGGCGAGCATCGGTTTCCGCGTCGGTGGGTTGGGTGACGCCGTGGACGCGGGCCTCGCGGGCGGAACCGGTGGCGAAGGTGTCCTTCTGATAGGAGCCCGGGATGGCCGCGGCGCTGCCGGTTTCACGCGCTGCCCGCCCCTCGCTATCCGAGGTCTTCTGGAAGCGACTGCCAGCGGTGTTTCCCGCGTATGGCTTGCGGCCGTAGTCCTTGTTGCCCCACCAGGATTTTTTCGCGTAAGGCTCGATTCTGTAGGCCGTCTTTCCATAGGTTGCGTCGAAGTAGGGGGACTTGCCTTGGGACTCGAACGAGCTGCGCTTGTCGTTCTGCGGGACCCAGTTGCCCTTGGTATCCTGGGTGTAGCCGTTTTTTTGCTCAAGCCGCTGGCTCATCGGTTGGTAGGCAGGGGTCGCGGACGCGGCGGGCTTTCCGGCGCCGGAATCCGAGGCGCAGGAAACCGGCAGCAACAGCAGCCATCCCATTGAGCGGAGAAATTTCACGGCTTGGCGAGGCTTTCCTCAAGCGAGGGATCCGGCACCGCGCCGCGCTCGAGGGCTTGTTGATAGAAGTTTTTCGCGTCCTCGATGCGCCGATCGCGCGAACACAGCAGGGCGAGGTTGTAATACGGTTCGCTCGGCACCGGATCGGCGGAGATCGCCGCCTTGAAATGGGACTCCCCCTCGCTGGCGCGGCCGAGGCGGCAACACACGGTGGCGAGCAGCATGTGGCACTTCGCATCGTTGGGCGCCAGATCCACGGCGCGGCGCATCGCTTGTTCGGCGGCGGGCAGGTCGCCGAGTTTCATCAGCGAGTATCCTAACATCCGGTAGGCGTAAGGATTGTCCGCATCCATTTCCACGGCGCGGCGGAAGGTATCCACCGCCTCGGTCGGCTCGCCGAGCCGCAGGTGCACGACACCGAGCTTGCAGAGTGAGGGCGTGTGGTTCGGGTGTTGCTCGAGGATCATCTGATAGAGCTCGCGGGTCGGCAGCAGGCGGCCGGCGACAAACGACTTCTCGGCGGTGCGTTCGAACACGGCGATGTCGCGGTTCAGTTCCGCGGTAGCCCTGCCGACGGTGACCCGGTCTCTGGCGAAGGGCGAGACGAACTCGCCATCCACCTTGCTGCCGGCGATGAGTTTCTGCTCCTCTGGCGAAAGCGCGATCTCCTGAGCATCGAAGAGTTCGACGGCCTTGGCGAGGCGCTCGTCCTTGCTTCCCAGTTCCTTGGCCGCCTCCACTAACAAATCGCGCGCCTGGCGGCGACGTTCCTGGACGCGGAGTTGGTTTCTGATGATTTCCCGCAGGGCTTCCGCTTCCGCCGGATCGGTGGTCGCCTGGCCTTTGGCAAGCGCTTGTTCCTCATTTTTCAGGCGGGCTTCCAATTCGGCGAGTCGTTTGTCCTGCTCGCGTTTGTCCTGATGGAGCCGGTTGATCTGTGATTTTGCGATGGCGAGGTCGCGCAGCGCGTCGGTGATCGAGTCCTTGTCGGCGTTGCTTTCGCGGTTGAGGCGCTCCACCTTTTCATTGGCTTCGCGGAGGTTTTTTGCGAGCGCCATGTTTTGTTCGATGAGGTCCTGAATGCGGCCCGCTTCATTGAGTTTGAGCAAGGCGGACATTTGGTCGCGCTCCTGGAGCAGCGAATCGCGTTGGGTGCGCAATTCGGTGAAGGCATCGCGGCTTTCCGTCAGCTCGTTGAGCAAGCCGCTGATGCGCTGGTTGGCTTTGGCGAGCTCGGAGTTCTTCTTATCCACTTCCTTTTCGAGCGCGTCGAGCTGCCGCCGTTGGCCGGCGACCACCGAGTTGGCGACTTTGCGTTCGGCCTTGAGATCGCGGTCAAGGTCGGCTTGTTTTTGCTGCATCACCTTGAGGTCCGCCTCCAGCGTGGCGATTTTGGCGATCGCCTCGGTGTGGGCGCCGCGGCTTTGGGTGAGAGCCATGGCCATCGCCTCGCGTTCCTGTTCGAGCGTCTCGATGCGTTGGTTAAGCGCCTTCATTTCCTTCTCCACCGGAGCTGCGGCCAGACGGGCGCGGAGGGCTTCGACGTTGGTTTCCGCAGCCCGGAGCTGGCTTTGCAATGCGTCGCGCTGCCGCTCGACATCGCGCAGCCGCGAGCTGTCCCGGGATGCCTCCTTGTCGGTTTTTGAGGCCAGATTGCGGAGGCGTTTCACCTCGGCCTGCGCCTCGGCCAGGCGTCGTTTCGCTAACGGATCCACCTCCAGAATTCCCGGCGTCAGCGGAATCACGCCCTCCGCCGGATCGATCAAGCGGCCGGATTTTTTCACCCCGCCTTCCAGTTCGGCCACCTGGTTGCGGTTTTTCAGGAGTTGCTCTTCGGCCTTCGGGCCGACTTGGCCGAGGGCTTCGGTGGTTTTAATACTTCGGCCTGTCACCATTTCCGTTTTCCAATCGGGATAATACTTGCGCACGGCTCCGAATAGCTCGGTGGCTTTTTTGAGTTTCTCCAAGGCACCGATGAAATCACCGCCCGTTTGCAATTCCTCAGCGGCTCGGGCCGCCAGATAGCCTTGGAAATAGACATCGGAGGGATCGAACTGCGCCGACTGTACCGGCGGCGGTGCCTGCCCACCCGCGGGAAACGCCAACGAGAGCCCCAGCAACCCCGCCAATCCGGCCATAGGAAGGAGGCGCAGGGTTTTCACAATCCGGTCGAGCATGGCGAAAACCCTAGGCTCTAGTCCCGGGCGGGGCAAGCGGGATTCGATGGGACGCCGGACAGGGGGAAATCACGGTTCGCCGGGGATTCCGGCGCCCGCGCCAGCATCCCCGACCTGCGAAGTCCGCGGCTTGTCATTGGTTCAGCGGGTGACGGCTGGGGAATCCGGCACCTGTTTGTGTTGACTGACAAGCCAATCCAGCGCGGTGTGAAAGTGAGTGAGAGCCACCCCTTCCATCGGAGAATTGTGACCCGCGCCGTTGAGCGGAATCACGCGTTTGTCCCCGGCATAGGCATCGCCGACCAGGCGTTGGAACTTTGGAGGAACGATTCGATCCTGTTCCGCGAGCAGGAAAATCGCCGGCACCTGCACGGACCTGGCGTTGGCGATGCTGTCCAAATCGGTGGGGAGTTTTTGGGCGAGCGGCCCGGCGAGCAGCCACAGATTCCACCAGCCGAACTGTTGCAGGATCATTTGGCGCAAGGGCGGCGGGTTGTGCAGGATGAGTCCCGCAAGCTGCCGTTTCGCGGCGACATGCAGCGCCGTGGTGGTGCCGAGACTCGCGCCAAACACGATGATCGGGCGGTCTCCGGCCTCGCGTTGGAGCGCATCGAACGCGGCGAGCGCGGCCGGGCCCATCCGGGCGAGTCGCGCCGGCCCCGTGCTGCCGCCGTAACCGGGGTAATTCACGCCCCACACTTCGACCGCCCGGTTGTTCCACATCTCCGCCTCGGCCGCCACCCAACGGTCGGCGCGATCGGCATTGCCATAGAACCGCAGGACGTAGAACGCGGGTTGCCCGCGCTGCTTCGCCAATTTGGATGCCGCCGTCCAAATTGCCAATTCGCCGCCGTCGAACGCAACCGCCTTGCGAGTGGCCGCCCCGGCATCGATGCGGTGGGTCGTGGGAAACAAAATCAACCGGTCTGGAAGTGGCGCCAAGGTGATCACGGCAAGATAGGAAACTACCATCACAAGCGCGATGCACAACCGGGCCCATGGATTCCGCTTCGGGAGTTTCACCTCAGAGAGCGTGGCGCCCCGGTCATTGGGCGTCAAGTTGAGTGTTCCGCAAACCAAGCGGCACACCGGGACCGCGAGATTCCAATCCCGCAGGAGCACGAGGAGACAGACGCCGCGTTGCCTTGGCGATCCTCGCAGCGGCGGGAGCAAACCCGCGTCCTAACATGCCCGGCTTCAGCTCTGCGCCCAGGCGCCGCGGACCTCGTGCGTCAGCTGGGAGTTGAGCGCCTCCGGCGACTGGATGCGGTAGGCCTTGGGATCCCAGACCACTTCGCCCCCGGACTGGATCGCTAGCAGCGAGAGGTGGCTGAGCGCATCGGATCGCACCGCGTCCTCGATCGGCGCGATGGACGGCGAGCGCTCGCGGACGGACTCCACGAAGGATCTGTAGTAATTTTTCCGATAGAGGACACGCTTGGTTCCCTCGCACTCCTTCAGCTTGAACCAGTCCGGATTGCTCGCCGCGACACCGCCACGGCTCAAGCTCACCCAGCCTTTCGAGCCGAAGAACGTCGTGCCGTCATCCTCCCAATTGCTGCGATACTTTTTAACGATCGGCGCGGCGTGGTTGTCGCTCATGAAATGCATCGGCAAACCGCCGGCGAACTTGATCTCCACGTCCCAGGTGGCGCAAGCGTTGAACAATCCGTTAGGAGTCGGGAAACCTCCCGTGCCGCGGAAACTGGCCGGACCTTTCTGATCGTAGTCCAGGCCCCAGATGGCGATGTCGAGCGGATGCGCGCCCCAACCGGCGATGAAGCCCAGCGCGTAATCGGAACAATACCAGGAACCGGCGCTCGTGATGCGATCCTTGCTGCACGGTTTCATCGGTGCCGGGCCGACATAGAGGTCATAATCAAGACCGGCAGGCACCGGGATTTCGTCGAGCGATCCACCGCCACTGCCGGCGGGCGCCCAGACCTCGATGCGCTCCAGATCGCCGATGTAGCCATTGAGCACCAGTTCGATGCCGCGCTTGAGCAACTCCTGACTGCGTTGCTGCGTGCCATATTGGAAAATCCGCTCGTGTTTCCGGCAGGCTGCCAGCATCGCCTGGTTCTGGGCGAGGGTGTGGCCCAGCGGCTTTTCGATATAGACATCCTTGCCCGCCCGCACCGCCGCCAGACCCACCGGCACATGCCAGTGA
This sequence comes from Prosthecobacter debontii, assembly GCA_945869465.1. GTDB lineage: Bacteria > Verrucomicrobiota > Verrucomicrobiia > Verrucomicrobiales > Akkermansiaceae > Luteolibacter. The sequence continues at coordinate 128,698 of CAMBPB010000001.1, read as the reverse complement.
TCGGGCGTGGCGATGATCACCGCGTCGATCGTCTTGTCAGCCAGCAGTTCGCGGAAATCGTTATAAAGCTTCGGCTCGTGTTGCTGCGTTTCCTTGATCATCCCGCCCGCCCGCTGACGCCGCTCCAGATAGGGATCGGCCACGGCAACGCTGACCGCACCCTCGTCCGAGAGGAAATTCCGCAGCAGGCCGGTGCCTTGTCCGCCCGTGCCGATGTGGCCGAGTTGAATCTTCCGGCTCGGCGCGGTCTCACCACCGAGCACCCGGCTGGGGATGAATTGCGGTGCCACCGCTGCGGCAATGATGCCATCCAGAAACCGGCGGCGACTGAGATGATTTTCGATTTTCATTTTGTTTCAGGAATTGATTTTTCCAGCCCTCCAGCCTGCGCTGCGCGCCAATCCATGAAACGCAGATCGCAAGCGATTCCTTGCGGTAAATCTCAAGCCGCGTCTTTCGTTTCCGCTGCGGCGGGCTTCGCTTCCTGCTTTGGAATGTCCCAGGCGTTCAGCCATTCCTGCTTCCCCCGCTTGAAACCCAGATCCAGCAGGCGTTTCTCCAAGTCTGGAAAATGGGCGGCGCCATAGAAAATGCCGAGGTTCCCGTGACCGGCGGCGAGTTCGCGCTGCATCACTTCGAGGCAGCGTTGGTTGCGGTCGCTGATGATCACGCTCTCACCGGCGAAGGCGGCGATCTGGTCATCGCCCTGGCCGAGGGTGTGGACGATTTCGAGTTTCACGAGGTTGGATTTCCCGGCAAGCATCGCCTGGAGCAGCTTGGCGGGATCCGGTGCGTTAGCGGGATCCGGTGCGTTAGCGGGTTCGGGCGCGTCCCTGCCGGCCTTCAAGGCAAAACCTAACAACGACTCGCCGCGCTCCTGCTGCATCCGGGTGAACTCGGCGAGAGTGAGATCCGCATGCACGAAATTGGCCGCCGTGTAATCGATCGCCTCGCTCTGGCCGGTGAGTTTGAGGAACTTGGCGACCATGTCATAAATCTTGGGCAGCCCGGACAGGTCCTTTTCCTGCTTCTCCGGCGCGGGTTCGGCCACTGGCTGTTTCGCTTCGGCAAACTTTTCCCCGCCGATCATTTCGAAAAGCACGGCGTCGTAGGTTTTGAATCGGACATTCAATTGTTCAAAATACGCCTGGTCCGCAAGATGGATGGCACCGATGAGATCAACGCTGGCTCCGTCCTTTTCGTAACGGGTGACGGCGGTCTGCAAGCGCGCCGCGGCATCATCTTCATCGACGCGGATGAAATTCTCCGCTTGGGCGGCGATCGTCAGGATCATCAGGGAGAGGGCGCTTGCCAGCCGTTGTTTCCGAGCCATGGAGGGATGTTTCGCATGGAAACCGACCCCGGGCGAGGGGAATTTCGCCGCCGACACACCGCCGTTGCCGGGGGACTGTTTCTCGGGTATATCCCCCGTGCCGATGAATCTACCCTCGCCCCTGCGCTACTGCCCGGACCTGCTCCACTACTCCCGCCGCCTGACTCGCGAGGTGAGGGTGGGAAACGTGGGGGTCGGTGGCCGGAACCCGATTCGCGTGCAATCGATGATCACCTCGGACACCCGCGACACCCCGGCCTGCGTGGCGGAGGTGCTCGGTCTCGCGGACGCCGGATGCGAGATCGTCCGCATCACCGCCCAAACGAAAGTCTATGCCGCGAACCTGGAGAACATCGCCCGCGAAGTCCGCGCTGCCGGTTGCCAGGTGCCGCTGGTGGCGGATATCCATTTCAAACCGGACGCCGCCCTCGAAGCCGCCAAGTGGGTGGAAAAAGTGCGGGTCAACCCGGGCAATTACGCCGACAAGAAAAAGTTCGAGATCCGCGACTACAGCGACGCCCAATACGAGGAGGAACTTGAACGCATCCGCGAGGAGTTCACGCCCCTGGTTCTGCTGTGCGGGAATCTCGGCCGCACCATGCGCATCGGCACCAACCACGGGTCTCTATCGGACCGCATCATGAACCGATATGGAGACTCGCCGCTCGGCATGGTGGAAAGCGCGCTCGAATTCGCCCGCATCGCCCGCGATCACAACTATCATGCGCTTGTTTTCTCAATGAAGGCTTCCAACCCCAAGGTGATGATCGAGGCCTATCGCCTGCTCGTCGCCCGCCTGAATGCGGAAGGCCCGGATTGGAACTATCCGATCCACCTCGGCGTCACCGAAGCCGGCGATGGCGAGGACGGCCGGATCAAAAGCGCCATCGGCATCGGTTCGCTGTTAGTGGATGGCATCGGGGATACCATTCGCGTTTCTCTAACCGAAGACTCGGTGCATGAGATCCCGGTGGCGCAAGCACTGGTGGAGCCGTTCAACGTCGAAAGTGGCTGGGGCGTCTCGCCCCAGGCCGTCCAAGGGGCGTCTCGCCACTTGTTCGAGAACGACGCCAATGACATCCACCCAAACTGGGACCAGCTTGAAAAACGTGACTCCTCGTACCTCCCCCACTGGCGAATCCCAAGAGCCACCTATGCCGTCACCTTCCGCCTGAAGGATTCCATCCCGGCCTCTGCTCTGGAGGACTACCACCGCCGGAAAAAAACCCTGGCAATACGCTTGCAGGAGCTTTCCTCCCAAGGCGGTTCCCGCAGTTCGCTTGAGGCACTCGTTTCCGTCCGTTCTGAAATCGCGGCTTTCCAAGAGACGTTTCTCGATGCCACGCTCAACGAATCGCACGGCGAGTGTCTTCTCAAACGGCCGGAAATCGCCAGGCTGATAGAGAATGCGGTGAGACACTTCGATGGCGAGCGTTACACATTGCTCGCATGGTCGGTGATGCCCAATCATGTGCATGCCGTGCTTCGTCCCGCGGACGGGCAGGACTTGGAGAAGATCATTCAATCATGGAAATCCTTCAGCGCGAAGAAAGCCAATGAACTTTTGGGGCGGCAAGGATCGTTCTGGCAGGAGGAATATTATGATCATTTGGTGAGGGATGCGGAGGATTTCAGGCATCAGGTCCGGTATGTTTTGGCGAATCCGAGGAAGGGGAGCGCTTCGGCGGAGTGGACGGGATCGAGGTACGGAGCGGCCCTCAAAGCGAGACGCTCCGGTGACGGCCTGGAGCAAGATGCTCCAGCCACCTCATTCACACCCTCCTACGATCCCTTCTCCTACGATCCCTTCTCCTACGAAAGACGCCGTAGTTCGCCAATCGCCATCATGGGCCATGCCCTCGGCGGTGAAAACACCGTGCGTGTCCTCACCACTCAGGACCGCTGGAACGCCCTCGCCCACAAGATTCCCGCGATGGGCGACTTCAAACCGGAGATCATTCTCGAAAAATCCGGCGTCATGGAAATCGACCCGAACGACGATCCGGCGGTGGCCGCCGTAAATGCCCGCCACGAAACCTGTCTTGTCACCGTGGCGGACGGAACCGACATGGAGGTCATCCCGGCGTTCCGATTGTTAGCCGCCAAAGTCGATCCGCGACATCCGGTTTTGTTGAAGGACACCCTGCAACCGCCAACTTCAAACGATGATTTCCCAAGCGCCCTCCTCCGCTCCGCGCGGAACATCGGCTCGTTGCTCTGCGATGGCATCGGCGATGCCGTGCTCGTCCGCGGCGAGACCGCTCCCGGCCAATCGCTGCGCCTCGCTTACAACATCCTGCAGGCGGCCGGAACCCGCATTTTCAAGACGGACTACGTCGCCTGCCCGAGTTGCGGCCGGACCTTGTTCAACTTGCAGTCCACCACGCGCAAAATCCGCGCCGCGACCGGCCACCTCAAGGGCGTGCGTATCGCCGTGATGGGCTGCATCGTCAACGGTCCCGGCGAAATGGCGGACGCCGATTTCGGCTATGTCGGCGGCGCTCCTAACAAAATCAACCTGTATGTCGGCAAGACCGCGGTGAAGTTCAACATCCCGGAAGATCAGGCGGTGGAACGCCTAATCGATCTCATCCGCGAACACGGCAAATGGGTGGACGCGCCCGAATCCGCAACCACCTTCGCCTGATCCCATGGCGGATTCCGACACACTCACAAAAACCCGGGAAGACACCTCGCTCGACGTGCCGTGGAACGTCGTCGTCCACGATGATCCGGTGAATCTGATGGGTTATGTCACCTATGTGCTCATGAAGATCTTCGGTTACGATGAAAAGAAGGCCGCCATTCTAATGTTGCAGGTCCACAAGCAGGGGCGTTCGATCGTCTGGACCGGCCAACGCGAAAAAGCCGAGTTTTACCTCCAACAACTCCAGGCTCATCAGCTCAAAACCTCCCTCGAAAAAGCCGCGTGAAAATCATGCCGACACTGGAAGGCGGGCTCCGCATCGATGCCCAGGACGCCGGCGACTGGCAACTGCTCACCGGCATCACTACCGACGCCGTCTCATGCGATGAAAATCTTGCCCATCGTTTGGGTAGTCTCATCACCGATGAGGATGTGGCTCCGGATTGGAGGGAATACATCGTCCCCGACCTCGAAGCGGGCTTTTCCGCGGATGTGCTCCACGTCACCACATCCATCGCATCGGCCCGTCTCGAATCCGGCGGCGGTCCCGGCCCGCTGTGGATCACCCGCGACGACGCGTTTCATTGGTATAGCGCTCTCAACCAGGCCCGCTTGGCAATCGAGGAGCGGTATCATTTCGGCCCCGGCGAATCCATCGATCCCGCCGATCTCGCGCCGGTCTCCCGCTCCGGATTTCTGCGCTCCCAGTTCTATTGTGTCATCCAGAGCTTGTTGCTGGAACATGTGATGAACTGAAATGCACCACGCGGATCCTCCTTCAAATCCTGGACATAATAACGCCACCAATCCTCACGGCCCTCCCGCCGGATCACCTCCAGCGCCATGCGCTCCGTATCGATGGCGGTGGCTGCCTTGGCACTCAGAATGTGGCCCGCCAACTCATCGACTAACACCAAGTGCTCGAGGCTGAGCATGAGGGTCGAGTCCAGGGGGGCGGGTCGGGTGTTCTACGCCATCAGTGAATTCAAACGGCGGCAGACTTCCTCGACGTTGGCACGGGAGTTAAACGCGGAAATGCGGAAATAACTTTCGCCGCCGGAGCCGAAACCCGAGCCGGGAGTGATCACCACCTGCGCCTCACCCAGCATCTTGTCAAACATGTCCCACGAACTCAGACCCGCCGGACAACCGACCCAGACATAGGGGGCGTTCTCACCGCCGAACACCGGCAGTCCGGCGGCGGCAGCGGCTTCGCGGAGAAGCTTGGCGTTGCCCATATAGTGCCCGATGAGCGCGGCCACCTGTTGTTTTCCCTCCGCGGAAAAAACCGCAGCGGCGGCTTTCTGCACGGGGTAGCTGGCGCCATTGAACTTGGTGCTGTGGCGGCGGCTCCATAACTGATGGAGCGGGACTCGGCTGCCGTCGTCAGCCTGGCCGGTGACGGTTTTCGGAATGACGACATAGGCGCAACGGACACCGGTGAAACCTCCGTTTTTAGAGAACGAACGGAACTCGATGGCGCAATCGCGGGCACCTTCGATCTCAAAGATCGACCGCGGAATCGCCGGATCCTGGATGAAGGCCTCGTAGGCGGCGTCGAAGAGAATGACGGCTTCGTTTTCCTTCGCGTATCTCACCCATGCCTCAAGCTGCGGACGGGTGGCCACCGCGCCGGTAGGATTGTTAGGAAAGCAGAGATAGATGATGTCCGCCTTCCGCTCGGGGACGTCGGCGACAAAATGGTTGGCCGCATTGCAGGGAAGATAGAGCAAACCGGCGTAGGCTCCTTTTTCGTCTGCTTCGCCGGTATTGCCGGCCATCACGTTGGTATCGACGTAAACCGGATAGACCGGATCGGTGATGGCGATGGTGTTGCCCTTCCCGAAGATGTCGAGGATGTTGCCAGTGTCACATTTTGAACCGTCGGAAATGAATACCTCGTCGGCGGAGATGCCGAGCCCGGCAAACTGGTTGTCCACGATCGCCTGGCGCAGGAACTCGTAACCCTGCTCCGGACCGTAGCCCTTGAACGTCTCGCGGCTGGCCATTTCATCGACGCCTTCATGCATCGCCTTGACCACTGCTGGTGGCAGCGGCTCGGTGACATCGCCAATGCCGCAGCGGATGATGCGCGCGGCTTTATCGGGGTTCGCGTCACTGTAGGTCTTCACCCTACGGGCGATTTCGGGGAACAGGTATCCGGCTTTGAGTTTGAGAAAATTCGAGTTGATGGCGGCCATGGCGGCGGAGGCTTTAGCGGCCGGTGGCGGATCGCGCAAGGACGGAGAAGCTACTATTCGATTCCCTTTTTCAGATCCCTCAGACTCCACAATGCTCCCGATTCGGACGCTGCGGCGCCGCGCATTCGCCGCGCCCCGTCCTTCCGCTTCTGCCCGAAACGGTCCCGCGCGCTGGCGAATGCCTCGTTCACAAAATTCCGGCTGCCGATCACCGCCCCGTCCGTAAAATACCTCACCCGGCATCCCAGAATCTTCCCGATTGGAATCTCTCCCGTGTTCACCTTTTCCCGTTCCGTCTCCACGGCTGTATTCCCCTTCCTTGTGGTTTTGATCGTCCGCCTCCCACCGCGAGCCACATCTTCGCGGGTCGTTTCCACAGCTCCAGCCATTAAAATCTTTCGATACTCCGGAGCCACCTCGTCTTTCCAAAACGCGGCATCCGCCTCCACTCCCTTGTGCGCCCGCAGCGCGCGCACCAGTCCGGCACGCGCTTTCTTCCCGTTCCCCTTGCCCCCCCCCCCGATCGCCTCGCCATAACTGCTCCAGCGATACTCCGCCGGATCCCTCACCATGCCGGCGCGCACCGGATTCAAATCAATATAGGCCGCCATCGTTTTCGCCGCCACTCCGTCCTCCACGATCACGCTCTTGAACCGGTCTTCCCACAGGTTTCCTGTCCGCTCGTGGTTTCGATTGAACCATTGCGTGAAGCGCCCCATCAAACCCTTCATGAATTCCCCGAGATCATGCATCCGGTAGGTGACGCGGCCGTGAATCTCCGCCACCTTGTCCACCCCCGCCAGGCCATCCCGCACCTTCGCCCGTGCCTCCGCCAGTTCCTTAGCCACTTCCGCCACAAGCACCTCGTTGCAAAGCGCCCTCAACCGGCACAGCAATTCCTCATCCGATAACCCGCCCTCCGGCATCGGCGGAACCTCAAGCAAAAGATGGATGTGATTGCACATCAGACAGTAAGAAAGAACCCGGCAGCCCGAAAAACTCTCATACATCCGCATAAACGTCCGGAACTTCTCCTTGTCCGTCCCGCCAAACGCAAAGCGCCGCTCCACCACCCGGCTGATGCAGTGGTAAATGACCGGCTTCATCGTCGAGTTCCTCCATCCCGCCAACCAGCGTGCGCGTCTCATGCCCGACATCACCACAGAAATCCCCACCACCGCAACTAAAAAATCAGATATCGGGACAGTCCCTTTGTACCTTTGTATGGATTCCGCGGATGGGTGCCGCGAATCCTGCGCCTAGGGTTGACGCGGGGGGCTTTGCGAATACAGGTTTCCGCGATGCAAGCTGACACCGATCCTCCCGCCGCACCCGCACCTGAATCTCCGGCCGAATCTCCGGAAGAGAATCCCGGCATGACCGCGACCCCGGACTGCGCCGCCGCCACTCTCGATCCATGGGAAGAACTCGAAGCCGAGGCCGCCAAATGGAAGGAAATTTCCCTGCGCACGGCTGCGGAAATGGACAACCTCCGCAAACGCACCGCCCGCGAACGCGAGGAAGCCATCCGCTATGCCAACCAACGCCTGCTCGAAGAACTCCTCCCGGTCATCGACAACTTCGAAATGGGCATGCAGGCCGCCTCCCAAGACACTTCGTCAATGATCTACATCGGCATGGACATGGTCCGCCGCCAACTCAGCGAATTCCTCGCCTCCCAAGGGGTTGAGGAAATTCCGACGACCGGAAAATTCGACCCCAATCGGCATGACGCGGTGGCGGAGGAGGAATGCGCCGCCGGCGAGGAAGGCCGGATTCTGCGGGTGACCCGCCGCGGCTTCAAACTCCGCGACCGACTGCTCCGCCCCGCAGGCGTGGTGGTCTCCAAAGTCCCGCTTCCGACGGAAGGAGGCGCCGCTTAATTCCATGCCGGACAAACGCGATTATTACGAAATTCTCGGCGTCTCCCGGGACGCAGGTGCCGACGAAATCAAAAAAGCCTACCGCAAACTCGCGGTGAAGTTCCATCCGGACAAAAATCCGGGCGACCACACCGCCGAGGACAAGTTCAAGGAACTCGGCGAAGCCTACGAAGCGCTCAGCGATGCCGACAAACGCGCCGCCTATGACCGCTACGGCCATGCCGCCTTCACCAATGGCGGCGGACGCCCCGGCGGCGGTTTCCACGATCCGATGGACCTTTTCTCACAAGTCTTCGGCGGCGCTTTCGGCGGCGGATTCGAGGAGTTCTTCGGTGGTGGGGGTTCGCGCCGCAAGGCATCCGGCAAACAACGCGGCAGCGATCTCCGCTACGATCTGGAAATTTCACTCGAAGAATCCGCGCATGGCGTCGAGAAAGAACTCGAAATCGAACGCTACGTTCCCTGTGAAGCCTGTGGTTCCAAAGGCACCAAAGGCTCCGGCGGAGTCAGGGTTTGCACGTCCTGCGGCGGCCGCGGCGTGGTCGCCCGCCAAGCCGGCATCTTCATTCAACAATCGACCTGCCCCGAATGCCGCGGTGCTGGCGAAACCATCTCCGATCCCTGCAGCGGTTGCAAAGGCGAGGGCCGAGTCCAACGGGACAGCCGCATCAAGCTCCGCATCCCCGCCGGCGTCGATACCGGCACCCGCCTGCGATCCTCTGGAAACGGTGACGCCGGCGTGCGCGGCGGCGCTCCGGGGGATCTCTATGTGTTCCTGCATGTCCGCGATCACGACGTATTCCAACGCGACGACGCCGATCTCTTCTGTGAAGTTCCCCTGCCTTTCTCGGTGGCGGCCCTCGGTGGCGAACTCAAGGTTCCCACACTGGACGGACAGTCCTCGATCAAAATCCCCCCGGGCAGCCAGGGCGGCACCGTTTTCCGGCTCCGCGAAAAAGGCATGCCATCGCTCACCAACGGCCGCCGCGGCGATCTCAACGTTCGCGTGCAGGTCGAAGTCCCCACCAAACTCAGCCACGACCAACAGGAAAAACTCCGCGCCTTTTCCGAATCCATCGGCAATCACAACTCCCCGATGCAGCAAGGGTTTTTCCACAAAGCGAAGAGGTTTTTTGATTTATAAAAAAGACTCCTCTCCCATGGCCCGCTTCCACCTCCCTCCGGCAGACTGGCACACCGGCTCTCTAACCGGTGACGAGGCGCGCCATCTCTCGCAGGTCCTGCGCATCAAGCCCGGAGAAAAAATCACCGTCTTCGATGGCCGCGGCCGCCGCGCGGCAGCCGCGGTTCTAACTGTTTCACGCGACCACGTTTCCCTGAAACTCGCCGCAGCCCAATCCCCGCCGCCGCCGCTGCCTGTCATCACTTTGGCGCAGGCCATCCCGAAGGGCAAAAACATGGACCTCATCGTCCAGAAAGCGGTTGAACTCGGCATTGCCACCATCCAGCCGCTGGTCACTCGTCACACCATCGTCCAGCCGGGTGAGGGAAAGTCCGACAAGTGGCGTCGCAACGCCTTGGAAGCCTGCAAACAGTGCGGCCAGGACACCCTGCCGCACATCGCCGATTGCCTCCTTTTCGAGCGTTGGCTCGCCACTCAATCGGAAGCCGCCGGACTGAAAATCATCGCCTCCCTCGCCCCCGGTTGCAAGCCCCTGCGCGAAGTCCTCCACGCCTATCCCGGCACCACCTCCGCCACCTTGTTAGTCGGCCCGGAAGGAGATTTCTCCACCGCTGAAACCAGCGCCGCCCTGGCTGCCGGTTTCCTCCCCGTTTCGCTCGGCTCCATCGTCCTCCGCGTCGAGACCGCCACACTTTTCTGCCTCTCGGCGCTAAGATACGAGTTTGCCTGAAAATCGATGGTCCGCGAGCCGCCTCGTTGCACGCAGGGCGCGTGCGCTTGCGGAAAAAAGGCGTTGCGGAAAACCACCGCTTGGGCTTGTCTCTCCGGGCTGTCAGGGGCCGTGGAGGTTCGGCAGGCGAATCCCGCCAGGCCTTGATCGGAGCAACGGTAGTTTGTCCGGGCTTGCCGCGGATTCCCTGGCAGCACTCTCTTATTAACCGCCCGCCGATACCGCTTCATAAACCACCAGGCTGGAGGCCGGCACCGGCAGGCGCAGCGGTCCCGCCGCTTGGATCGCGGGAAACTCCGGTGCCTTTCCGGACCCGATCGTGAGCACCGGCCGCAGTACTTTGCCCTCGGTCCGCAAGGACTGAGGCAGTTGCATCGAATGGTTTTCCGCGCCCGTCACGCGGGCTTGGTTCGAGGTATTGATGCCGAATGCCCGCGTCAGCCGGTCCGGTCCGGCACCTAACAGAGAATCCTGCACGCCCTGCCGCCGCCCGCGCATCAGTTAGGCCGGATCATCCACGGAATCGTAGGCCTCGGTTTCCACGCTGCGTCCGACGCAGCCGTGCCAGACAAAATGGCAACCGATCAAGCCGCGGGCGCAGGTGACCGGGTCCTGTTTGAAATAGTCCTCGAGAATCGGCTGCATGGATCCATGCCCGTTTCCCAATCCGCCGTCCGAGGCAAGCGGAAATCCAAACTCCAAGGTTGTCGAGAGTTCGATCCGCCACGCTTGCGGCAGGTAGGGCCGGGCACCGCGAGTTTCTTCCCACTTGCCCATCGGACCATCTCACCCTAGCTTGCGCGCCCCCAGCGATGAGCGCCAAACCTGTATTTCTCTACGACACCACCCTGCGTGACGGCACCCAGGGCGAAGGCTTCCAATTGTCCGGCCTCGACAAACTGCGGATCGCCCAGCGGCTCGACGCCTTTGGCATCGACTACATCGAGGGCGGTTGGCCGGGTTCGAACCCGAAGGATGTGGAGTTTTTCCGCGAAGCTAAAAACCTGAACCTCAAACACGCCAAACTCGCCGCGTTCGGATCCACCCGCCGCGCCGACGTGGCGGTGGAGGACGACGCGCAGGTGCGCCTGCTGCTGGAAGCAGAAACACCCGTCGTCACGATTTTCGGGAAAAGCTGGGAAATGCAGGTCATCGAAGTCCTGCGCACCACGGTGGAGGAAAACCGGGCGATGATCCGGGACACGGTGGCCCACCTGGTAAAGAACGGCCGCGAGGTGGTCTATGACGCCGAGCACTTTTTCGACGGTTACAAGGATTCCCCCGAACACGCACTGGCCACGCTCGAAGCCGCGGCGGAAGGCGGCGCGTCCTGCCTGGTGCTCTGCGATACCAACGGCGGCACGCTGCCATCGGAGATCATGCAGATCTGCATGGCGGTGGGAACCCGCATCCCCGGCACGCCTTTCGGCATCCACACCCACAACGATTGCGAACTCGCCATCGCCAACGCCATCGCCGCTGTGAAGGCTGGAGCCTCGCAGATCCAAGGCACCATCAACGGTTACGGCGAACGCACGGGGAACTGCAATCTAACGTCAGTGATCCCGATCCTCCAACTGAAGATGGGACTCACCGTGGTGCCGCACTTGGAGAAACTTCGCGATCTATCCTATTTTGTGGACGATGTTTCCAACAATCCGCATTTTGTCCGCGCCCCGTTTGTCGGCCGCACCGCCTTCGCCCACAAGGGCGGCATGCACGTCAACGCGGTGCTGAAAAACGCCCGCAGTTACGAGCACATCGTGCCCACCAGCGTCGGCAACGAACAAAACATCCTGGTTTCGGAACTCAGCGGCCAGGCGAACATCCTGATCAAGGCGGAGGAAATCGGCCTGGTTCTCAACAAAGGTTCGGACGAAGCCTCCGCCGTCCTCAAGCGCGTGAAGGAACTCGAACACGACGGCTACTCGTTCGAAGCCGCCGGCGGCACGCTCGAACTCCTGATCCGCCGCGAAATCGGCGATCACCAAAAACCGTTCGTCCTCAACGAATACCACACCAGCTACCGCCATTACAGCGACGGTCATCCGCCCGTTTGCGAGGCGACCGTCAAACTCACGGTGGACGGCACCCAAGTGCACGCCATCGCCGCGGGCCGTGGCGTGGTGAATTCGCTCGATCTCGCGCTGCGCAAGGCACTGCTGCCATTCTATCCGGAAATTGCCGGCGTCTCGCTCGTCGATTACAAAGTCCGCATCATCGACGGCCATGACGCCAGCGCCGCGAAAACCCGCGTGCTGGTGGTTTCCACCGATGGCGGTTCGATCTGGAGCACCGTCGGCGTGTCCGAAAACATCATCGAGGCAAGCTGGCTAGCATTGGTCGATGGCATCGATCTCTTCCTGCAACGGAGGAAGGCGCGGCCGTGACGTCAGCGTAGGTTTGCGGAGCGTTCGCCGGGGGAGTTAAACCATTCGGTCAGTTCCCATACCGCGAAGCCACCTCGCCTGACAACCATCAGAGCGAACTCGCGATGCCCGAAATCGCCCAGATGGAAAAACTCGCCGTCAACCGCCCGGTCCCCGAACTGCGCCTCACCGCGCAAGCCACCGCCCACCGGAAGGCATCCAGGGTGGCCGGGACGGACCCCGCGGACGGGGGAATCCTCGCGAGTCAGCAGCTGGCGGGGAAATTTCCCATGGCCGCAGGGCGCTTCGGGTGCTACTTCTTTCGCGGATGTTTGAAATCAGAGAAAAACCTCAAATGGTCGAGCGCGCCTTGCTGGTGCGCTTTTATTTCGATCCCCGCGAGGCCACCGAATCGGAATCCCTGCTCGAAGAATTGGGCGAGCTCGTCAAGACCCTCGCCATCGAGGTCGTCGAGTCCGTGCTGCCCCGCTGCCGCGAGATGCACAAGAAATTCCTCTGTGGCACGGGAAAGGCCGCGGAAATCGCCGAACTCGCCCGCGCCCACGAGTGCGACGTGATCGTCATCGACAACGGCCTGGCCCCTTCCCAGCAACGTGAGTGGGAAAAACTCGCCGACCTCTGCGTGATCGACCGCGAGGAGGTGATTCTCGATATTTTCGCCCGGCGCGCGCAGACGAAGGAAGCCCGTTTGCAAGTCGAGCTCGCCCGCATGCAATATGCCCTGCCGCGCCTCGCGCGGATGTGGGGCCACCTCGACCGCGAATCCGCAGGTTCCGGCGGCGGGGCCAGCGGCGGGGCGTCGCGCGGAATGGGCGAAAAACAAATCGAAGTGGACCGCCGCCTCGCCAACATGAGCATCGACCGCTGCAAGCGCGAGCTCGAAGGAGTGCGCAAACAACGCAAGACCCAGCGCAAGGAACGCGAGAAATACGAGACTCCCCACGCCGCCATCGTTGGCTACACCAATGCCGGAAAATCGTCCCTGCTCAATATCCTCAGCGGCGCCGACGTGATGGCCAAGGACATGCTTTTCGCCACCCTCGACACCACCACCCGCCGGATCGACCTTCCGGATGGCCAGCCGCTGCTCATCACCGACACCGTCGGATTTGTTAGAAACCTGCCGCACCGCCTGGTGGAGGCGTTCAAAGCCACGCTTGAGGAAGCCGTGCTCGCTGATTTCCTGATCCACGTGCTGGATGCGCAGGCTCCGGAAGTGGAACGTTTCCACGACACCACGCTCGAGGTGCTCAAGGAACTCGGCGCGGAGGAGAAGCAAGTCATCACCGTGCTCAACAAAATCGATCTCGTCACCGATCCCGAGGCGTTGGCCGTGCTTGACCGCAAGTTTCCCGGAGCGCTGCATATTTCCGCCGTCACCGGTCTCGGAATGGAGGATTTGCGCCAAGCGTGTTGCGGGGTTTTGGCCGACCGGGTGCGCCGGAGGGATTACCGCATTCCGCAGCATCGGGCGGACCTCGTTGGCTTGCTCCACCGCGAGGCAAAGGTGCTCTCGACGGATTACGACGGGGATGATATCCTCGTGCGCGCCGTGGTTCCCCCGACCATCGCGGGCCGGCTCGAAGCCTTTGCGACCCTGCCGTCAGCATAATTCCTTGCCACGTTCTTCACATGCTCAGATTTTCATTTCTTCTGGTGCTCGCCGCGGCCATTTCCGCTTCCGGCCAGCAGGTCGGCGTGCAACCCGCCACCCGTCCGGTTTTCAAGGCGTTGCCGTTAGGCGGCGCTGACGACCTCGTTTCAAAACCAATCCCCGGTGCGCCCGCCCCGGCCTCCGGCGGGCCGGCGGCCCCGCTAGAAACCGTCTCGCCACCCAGCTCGCTGGACGTCAAACCCGCCGGCGACGATGCGGTGCGCCTGCAGATTTTCCTCGATGAAGCGAATTTCGGCCCCGGCCTGGTCGATGGCAAACCCGGTCGTTTCACCGAGCTGGCCGTCTATTCCTGGAATGAAGTCAATGGCCATCCGGTGGATGACTGGGTGGCGGTCAACACCGCCGCCCGCAAGGCAGTGCCGAATCCGCTTGCGGTCGGACTGGTGCCCGATGTCGTCAAGGAATGGGTCGATCCGGACCTTCCCACCAAGCGCTCGCTCCAAGCGAAAAAAAGGCGCATGAGCTACCGCAGCGTCGCCGAGTTCATGTCCGAGCGCTACCACTGCGACGTCGCCTACCTAACGGTCCTCAACGGCGGCAAGAGGATCAACACTCTCAAGGCACGGGACTCCCTCATTGTTCCTAACATCACACCGTTTTACATCGAGAAACTCGGACAAGTTAGACACGAAGCCGACCCGGCCCTCAGCCTGCGCCACGTGGTGGTGGACACTAAAATCAACCAGGCGCGGATCTTCGAGGCCGCTCCGGCCGCCCTCGTCGTCGCCGAGCCCGGTCAAACGGAAGTCACCCGCGTCACGCGTGCGAACCGCGGGCTCATCGCCTCGTTTCCCATCACTCCTGGCAAGCCGCAGTTCATCAAGTTCGGCACCTGGGAGCTCCGCAGCATGGTCGAGCTGCCATACTGGCGCTATGACCAGCAACTGCTCGATACCGGCAAGCGCGGCAACGATGCGCTCAACATCCCGGCCGGTCCTAACAGCCCGGTGGGCGTCATCTGGAACGGGCTGAGCAAGCCGGGCATCGGCATGCACGGCACCTCCGACCCGGAAACCATCGGCCGCGCCCGCAGCGCCGGCTGCATCCGGCTCGCCAACTGGGATGCAATCCGCCTGCCCATCCTGATCCGCCCGGGAACGACGGTGGAGATCAGGTAGAGACAAAAGACTTCAATCAAGACGCAACACTCCAAGACTCCAAGACTTCAAGACGCAAGATTAGTGAATCGCAGAGAATGAGTTCCAAATTCGTAGTTCGTATTTCTTGTGTCTTAAAGTTTTGAGTCTCTCCCTATGACTCCCCTCGGCAAATTCTCGCTGCGCCTTGCCCTCTACGGCTTGGTTCTTCTCTATCTGGCGGCGGATCTTTTCCTGTTCAAGGGGCCGCTGCGGCGGAAGATCGAGCGGGCCGACCCGCGCAGTCCGGAAGCGGTCGCCGCGGCCAAAGCCGGTGGGGTGGTTGCCCGGGTTTTCAATCTCCAGATCACCCGCAGCCAGCTCGACCGCGCCGTACGCGAACGGCTGTGGCTCGACGGCAAAACCTTCGAATCCCTCACGCCCGAACACCGCAAAATCGCCCGTTACGCGGCTCTCGACGAATTGATCGATCACGAATTGCTGCGCGTCAAAGCCAAGGTCAACGCCCCGCAACTCAAGGTTGGCGACGAGGAGATTGACGGCCGGCGGCAGCGTTTGTTAGGCCGCTTCGAATCCAAAGACGCCATGGAAAGCGCCATGAAATCCCAGGGAATCGCCAGTGGTCAGGACCTTCGTGACCGCCTCGCCGCCCGGATCCAGCAGGAAAAATACGTCGAATCAAAAATCGGCCCACTCGCCAGTGTCACCGCTGAGGAAGCGCGCAAGTGGTTCGACGAGAACTCAATGGCTCCGGTGATTCCCGAACGCATTGAGGCGCGCCACCTTTTCATCCCGACACGCGATCACCCGCCGCAAGAGGCGAAGGCGAAACTCGAGGCGGCATTGGCCGGGCTGACTGCCAAAACCAAGGACTTCGCCACTCTCGCAAAGGAAGTCAGCGAAGATCCCGCCACGAAGGACCAGGGCGGTTTGTTAGGGTGGATGACCCGCCGCCGCCTGCCCGCCGATTTTGCCGCCCAGGTTTTCCCGCTGGCCTTGAATCAAGCAACCCTCATCCGCACCCGCCTCGGCTGGCACCTCGTCGAAGTCACCGGCCGCAAAGCCGCCGAACCACAATCCTTCGAGCAGGCCAAACCCGAAGTTCTCGCCGCGCTGGAAGCGGTCAAACGCCGCCAGGCGACCCGCGATTTCCGGGACGCCCTGCGCCGCTTCGAAGCGGAAAAAATCGATGTCTTTCACGACATGATGGCGGAGTGAAGCCCGCAAACCTGGCCCTTCTCCTGCCCGTCCTTGGTGCGGATGGTCAGCTCCCCCTTGGCGTGGTCTTGGGAAACTTTTCCCAGCTCCGGATTCATCTTCACGCTCATTTCCGGCGCGGCTTTTTCCGGGTTCTTCCGCAATTCCGCGAGGTCTCCCACGTTTCGCTTGCACCAAGCTATCAGCAGGGAATTGAAAAACCATCTAAAATCCCAACGAGGGGCGATGTGACCATCGGCGTGGCTAACCGAGGAACCCGGTGAGCGGACTGGTGGCGCTGGCTTGCTCGGTGGCTTCGGGCAGGCCGAGTTCGCGTGCGGCGCGGCCGGCTTCGACGGCAAGCTTGAAGGCGGCGGCCATCCGGGTGGGATCGGAGGCGATGGCGATGGCGGTGTTGACGAGCACGGCGTCGGCGCCGAGTTCCATGGCTTCGGCGGCGTGGCTGGGAGCGCCGATGCCGGCATCGATGATGACGGGCACGATGGCCTGCTGGATGATGATGCGGAGCTGATCGCGGGTAGCGAGGCCGCGATTCGAGCCGATGGGCGCGCCGAGTGGCATCACGGTGGCGGTGCCGGCTTCCTGCAGACGCTTGGCGAGCACCGGATCGGCGTTGATGTAGGGCAGCACGGTGAAGCCTTCCTTGACGAGGATTTCCGCGGCCTTGAGGGTTTCTATCGGGTCGGGAAGCAGGTAAGTGGGATCGGGGTGGATTTCGAGTTTCACCCATTTGGGAAGGCCGGCGGCGGCGGCGAGGCGGGCGAGGCGCACGGCCTCTTCGGCGTTCATCGCGCCGCTGGTGTTAGGGAGGACGAGGTATTTTTCGGCATCGATGAACTCGAGGATGTTCGCGTAGGGATCGTGGCGGCCGGTGAGGTCGGCGCGGCGCAGGGCGACGGTGACGATCTGGGTGCCGCTGGCGGCGAGCGCGTCGCGCATGGCTTGGTTGGACGGGAATTTCCCGGTGCCGAGGAAAAGGCGGGAATGGAATTCACGGCCGGCGATGATGAGCGGAGACATTGGGAGATGGTAGATGGTAGATAGATGATAGATGGAAACTCAGACACTGGTGTTCATGAGTTTCCCGCTGAGCCAGTGTTCGAAGGCGGGATGGTCGTTGAGATCGTATTGAAAACACTGGAAGCCGAAATGCCGGCCGGTGGCGATGTTTTGCGGCAGGTCGTCGATGTAGAGGGTGGCGGCGGGATCGAGGGCGTGGGCATCCACGGCATATTGATAGATCTGCGGATTGGGTTTGATGAATCCGGTTTCGAAGGACAGCACCGCGCCATCGAACAGGGAGAATTCCGGCCAGGCGCTGAAGAGCCACGGGCAGTGGATGGCGTTGGTGTTGGAAAACAGGATCAACCGGTGTTTGCCGGATTCCGCGAGCGACCGCACGCAATCCCACATCGGCCGGTTGAGGGTGAAAATCTGTTGCCAGGCGTGGCGGAATTCCCCTGGGGATGCGTCGCTGCCAAGCACTTCGAGCGCCCAGTCGGTGAACTCGTCCGGAGCGACCACGCCGGCTTCGAAGTCGTCCTTGCGGACCAGCAAGCGACTCAGGCGCTCCGCAGGGTCGGGGCAAGCGGCGGGCAACAACCGGGCCAGCGAGGATTCGAAATCGAAATCCAACAGAACGCGGCCGATGTCGTAGAGGAAAGTCATGGGAGAGGTGGAGAGTGGGGTTGAATGAAAGAGCAATCACACAGCTACGATCTTCGATCCGCGATCTCCGATTTCTCGCAAGATGAAACCCGCGGCGGCGATGGCTCCGGCGTTGCGACCGTGGCGGGCGAGGGCGTTTTTCATGGCGCGCCACGCGACGGCGTGGTCTGCGAGAAGATCGGACACCTGGCGGGTGAGAACCTCGGGGGTCCCGGCGAACGCACCGCCACCGATGGCTTCCAGCAGGCGGAGATTCCCTTCCTCCTGGCCGGGCACCAGATGGTGAATGAGCATCGGACAGCGGGCGGCGATCGCTTCGTGGACGGTGGCTCCGCCGGCTTTGCCCACCACGAGGTGATGGCGGTTGAGAAGCTGCGGCACCTTGCGAGTCCAACCGATCAGGCGGACGCGGCCCGGATAGGCATGCTTGATTTCCCGGGCTCGGGAATACAGGCGGCGGACATTGCGCCCGAGGACGATGGTCAGATGCACCTTCGGAGACGCATCCAGCAGCGCCCGGCTGTGCCGCCGGACAAAGGGCAGTTTAGCCGTCGGAAAATACAGGACGCGGAAGGGATCGCAGGCGTCCGCCGCAGCGACGGGTGACAACTCTGAAAAAACCGGATGCACCGGGAATCCGGTATCGACGATTTTTTCCGCGGCCAGGCCTTTGCGGACCATCGCATCGCGGGTGATCGGATCGGTGACCAGCCACCATTCTCCCGGTGCGCGGAGCCAGGCGGCGTTGATTTCGATGGAGTCGGTGATCACGGTGAAAACCGGGAGTTTTTTTCTGCTCTCCGCGAAGATGCGCGCCAGGAAATAGGGATAAATCGGATAGGTGCTGACCACCGCCGTGGGTTGAAAGTCCTCGACCAAGGCGGCCAAGGCCCGCTCGGGCAGCCGCATCAACGGTGACCCGCCGCGACTGAAATCACAGCGATCCGTCGAGCGGTAAATCGCCGCCCAGATCCTGGGGAAATGGGTGGTGATCCAGCGGTAGCTTCTGCTCGACAGATCGGTAAACCGTGGCATCCCGAGTAAGCAGGGGTCGCTCACCTGGGTCAGCGCGCCCGCCGCCTCGAGCGCCAGGGCCAGATTGCGGGCGGCGCTGTTGTGTCCTTCGCCAAAGGCGGCGGTGACGATGAGGATGCGCGGTGGATCGGGCATGACGGGGCTGCGCCGAAGATTTAGAGCGAGACTTGCGTTGCGTCGATGGACTTTTGCGTGTTTTCTTCGCGCTGAGACAGCTCGTGCCGACCAACCCGGAATCGATGGGCTCATCGACAAGACCATCCGGCATTTTTCAACGTTACTTCGGCGGGATCCGCATCGATTGGGAAACCTTGGTGTGTTACCAGCCAATGAAGTGGGACGATTTTGCGGTGAAGCGACCCCCGGATTCCTGGACTTGATCCCGGTGATGGATGCTGCAACGCTCTTTTCGATTGAACCTTCCCGCTTCCAAAACCACGCCCGCCGCCGCGTTTCTGCCGGTCCTTGCCGGAGTCACTGCGTTTCTCGCCATTCAGTATGGCCTCGCCTTGTGGCACCTGACCCAGTCGTCCGGCGCGATGATGAACAAATTCAGCGCGCTCGCCCGCGACCAATACCTCGGGTTTCTGGTGCGCCAAAACCTGCTGATGCTCGTCGCCTACGGATTGCTGGCGCTCGCCGCGGCGGTGCTCGCCCATCCCGTCATCACCCTGTGGACCCGTCGCTCGAAATACCGCAAACCCCTCGCCGTGGCGCTTCGGGGGTTGGTCATCGCGGCCGTCCTGCATGGTTATTTCACGCTCCGTTTGGCCAAAACCCGGCCGTATTTCCTTGATGAAGCCGAGTTCGGCCAATGGTACTTCAAGGCGCTAGACCTGCTTCCCGATCCGGTGAAACCCGCCGGTTTGTTCACCCTGTTCACGGTGCTTCCGCTGGTCTGCATCTGCCTTTCGCTGGGGTGGCACATTCACCGCCGCGGCCGCCTCGGCTGGTTGACCACGGCCGCCATCGGCGTCCTGGTCGCCTCATGTCTCGGCATCGAGAGCTTCAACCAACCCGCCCGCACCGCCACCCCCCAGACCGCCACCACACCTAACATCATCATCATCGGCTCCGACTCCCTGCGCGGCGACCGCCTCGGCTGCACCGGCTACCGGCCATCGCGGAGCGATGGCCAGGCCGCCGCCGGAGTCTCGCCGGCGATCGACGCGCTGGCCGCCAAATCCACGGTTTTCGAGCACTGCTACACGTCCATTGCCTCGACCCTTGAGTCCAGCGTCCAACTGATGTCCTCGCAGTATCCGCAGAGCCACGGCATCCGCCAAATGTATCCGGACCGGGCCACGGTGGAAGCCACCGGGAAACGCATTGTTCCCATCGCCGGCGTCCTGCGCGAGCATGGCTACGAGACTTCCGCCATCGGCGATTGGTGTGCCGGTTATTACGAGATCATGCCGCTAGGCTTCGAGAACATCTCGGTTTCGAGTTTCGACAACTTCAAGATCTACATGAGCCAGGCCGTCGTGATGGCACACTTCGTCGTGCCGCTTTATTTCGACAACCCGGTCGGCTATCGAATTTTCCCGCAGCTCCAGGCCTTCGCCAACTTCGTCACGCCCAAGGTCGTCACCCAGCGCGTCGAGAGGCGGCTGGAATCCGCCGGCAAGGATAAAAAACCCTTCTTCTGGCATGTCTTCTATTCCTGCAATCATCTTCCCTACAGCATCCCCGAACCTTACGTCAGCATGTTCACCGATCCCGCCTATGCGGGGCCTAACCGCAGCAAGGTCGAGTTCGACATCGACTCGTTCATCGGCGGGACTGATCTCGAATCGAAATGGAAGGCGCTGCCGCCCAAGGAAATCTCCCAAATCCGCGGCCTCTATGACGGCTGCACCCGGCAGTTTGACGATTGTGTCGGAGCCATCCTCGCCGCCATCGAGCGCAACGGACTAACTGACAACACCATCGTCATTGTCACCGGCGACCACGGTGACGACCACTACGAGCCCTGCGTCACCCTCGGCCACGGACTCACCTTCAACGGCGGCCTTCAGGCGAACCGCGTGCCGATGATTGTGCATGTGCCCGGCCAGCCCGCCCGTGTCATTCCAGAAACCGTGCGCCTGATTGATGTGGTGCCGAGCCTGGCGGATCTGGTGGGTTTGGAAAAGTCATCCACCTGGCAGGGCCAGAGTTTCGCCAACTGGATCCGCGGGACGGAGAAGCCGGAATACCGGCCGTTTTATGGTGAAACCGGGTTTCCTTTCATTCAGTTCGCGGTGCCCAGCGTCGAGCGGCTCAAGCTCCCGCCGATGGACGAATGCACTTGGATCGATGAGGACTACAACTATCAGTTCGTGCTCAAGCCGGAATACCACGAGCGCCTTGTGCAGGCGAAACAACGCTGTTTAAAGACTAGGGACTGGAAACTTGTGTGCACTCCCACCTCAGCCGGAACCCGCCATTTCGGACTCTTCCGGATGGCATCCGATCCCCACGGCGAAACCGATTTGGCAACGACTCGTCCCGAAGTGCTGGCCCCGATGCGCGCCGCGCTCGAACGCTGGATGGATGAAAAAACCGAAACCTCCATCGCGGGGATTTTCCCGGACGGCGAGCCGTAAGCCTGGATCCCGGAATGGCATCTGTCTCTGGGTGGTTTGCGGTTCAGATTCCACGGTCAAGCTCAGCGCAAGAATCGTGCGTGGAGTTTGGCGGCTAACAACTGTCTGCTCGCCTTCACCGCGGTCCGCAATGATGACGATGGTGTTGAAGAAGGCGATGAACGCCAGGGCGGCGAGAATGGCGATAGCTCGTCTCATGAGCTGGCTTTCCACGGAATCCCGCCGGACTCTCAGGCGGATAAGCGTTGCGTTGGATTGGATGGAAGATTGTGAGCCGTTCACTCCGCCACTTCGACGATCATGTTGATCTCGACGGCGACATTGAGCGGCAGGGCGGCGGCACCGAGCGCGGTGCGGGAGTGTTTGCCTTTGTCACCGAAGAGTTCAACCAGCAGTTCGGACGCGCCGTTGACGACTTGCGGGTGGCCGTGGAAGTCGGGCTCGGAATTGACGAAGCCGGTGAGCGCGACGATTTGTTTCACCTTGTCGAGCGAGCCGATGGTGTCGCGGATCACGGCGAGGCGGTTGAGCACGATCATGCGGGCGCCTTCCTTGGCTTCATCGATGGAGACATCGGTGGGGACCTTGCCGAGGATTTTCTTGTCGCCATCGATGGGCAGTCCGCCGGAGAGAAAGAGCAGGTTGCCGCTGCGCACGCAGTTCACATAAGCGGCCACGGGCGCGGGCACGGCGGGAAGCGATAGGCCGAGGGCGGCGAGTTTGTCGAGAATGGAGTCGAACATGTTAGGGTGAATGCTGGGAAGCGGGGATGGCTTCGGGATCGGTTGGATCAGCCTTTGGGCGCTGGTGTTTTAGGGGTGTCCATCGCCTGTTGTTTGGCGGCCGGGAAGTCATCGGTGAGCAGGGCGACGAGTTGCTTGCCAGAGGATGTTAGAGACGCCTGGTCTTCCTGACCGGTGATGAGGTTGCGGGTGAGGTAGCGGTGGGGAATGGTGGAGGGGCGGATTGCGGTGACCACGGGCGCTTCGACCTGGCGTTGGCTGGGAGCGAAGGCGACGGGCAGGCCGGTGGCGCTGAAGCTCACTTCCCATGAAACGGCGCCCTCCGCATCGCCGCGGCGGATCCACGGGTGGCGGGTGACGAATTCCGGCGTGCCCTTGGATGGCACGGTGACCTTGAAATAGACCGGAGTGGAGGTGACGAACTCGCTGAAGCGGAGTTGCGGGTTTGCCTTGTGATCGATGAAAAACCTTGCGACATCGGCCCCGGTTAGATTCATGCCGTTGAACAGTCCCTGATAGTTCATGCCGCCCGCAGTGCCCTTGTGCCACTCGTCGTAGCGCTGGCTCATCATCATGGTGAGTTCGAGGTGGACGTGGGCGCGCGTACGGTCGATGCCCGCTCCAGTGTAACCCATGCGTCCAAGCACCGAGCCGCTTTTCACCGGATCGCCGGGCTTGCAGGTGATTTCCGCCAGGTGGGCATATAGCGAATAGATCAACGAGTTGTCCCACGGGTGTTCGACCACCACATATTTGCCATAGTTGCTGCGTCCGGCGAGTGGGCTGATATGGACCACGCGGCCATCGGCGATGCTGGAGACGAGATCGAGCGGATTGCCGGCGCGGTCGCGGTTGACCGGGGCGATGTCGATGCCCTCGTGAAACTTGGTAAGCAGGACTTGGTCGTCGATGCGGAGGGCGTTGCGGACGAGGCCGAAGGAGCCGCCTTCCCACGGTTTGCTCGTTTGTCCCTCGAAGGTCCGGTCCACATACATGTAGAAGCGCTCCGGTTCCCCGGTGAAGAGGTGATGGTTTTCGGTCGGCAGGCGGAGGTCGGTGGCGGCTGGCAGGGCGGCGGCCAGGGCCAGGGCGAGGATCAAATGGCGGAGCATGCGGCGGGGCTATTTGTTCTTCTTTTTTCCTTCCTGTCCGATGCGCGGCAGTGCCGCATCGAACACATTGACGTCGGCGAGCGCGACACCTTTCCAGACCACGACCAAGCCGTCGTCGATTTGTTTGTCGATGAGGACGCCATCGACCACGCGGCCATTGACTTGGGCGATCATCCAGCGTCCCTGATTGATGTTGCTGATGGCGGCAAGTCGTTTGGCGGCGGTGTCCTTGAGTTTGAAGACGATGCCGTAATCATCCCCGCCGGCGTCGGAGGGGAAGGGGCTGAAGGATGCGACATCCTTGGTGGTGAATTCCGGCATGCGGCGGAAATATTGGGTTTTGCCGTTGGCCAACTGCGCGAAAATCATTTTCGGGTTGTCGGTAGCCTCCGCCTGCACGTGGAGCGAAAGCGACGCCTTGTTTTCCGCCTTGCCACTGGCCAAAGCTGCAGGAGTGAAAGCGAACACCAGCATCGTCAGGAGTGCGGCAAGGCGTGGCGGCATGGGCGGAGTGAAACAGAAGTTGCGGATTCCAAAAGGAAAAACGGGCGAGGTCGCGCGCGCGCCCGGGCAGCAGGCCGAAGGGAGGTGAAAGCGGCGCGCTGAGGAATCACCATGAGCCGTAATTCCAGAAGGCTGCGGGCAGGGATGCCCGCGCCACCTGGCGGCGCTCCGGTTCACATCCGGAAATCGTCGCCCAAGTAGTGTTTGCGGGCGATGGGGTCGTTGACGAGCTCGTCGGACGCGCCTTCGAGGATCACGCGGCCGTCGTGGATGAGGAAGGCACGGTCGGTGATGGTGAGCGTTTCGCGGACCGAGTGGTCGGTGATGAGGATGGCGAGGCCGTCGCGGTCGCGCAATTCGCGGACGATGCGCTGGATGTCCTCGACGGCGATGGGATCGATGCCGGCGAAGGGTTCGTCGAGCATCAGCAGGGTGGGGTCCGAGCAGAGCGAGCGGGCGATGGCGAGCCGGCGTTTCTCGCCGCCTGATAGAGTGATGGCGAGCGACTTGGCGAGCTTAGTGATGCCGAAGCGCGCGAGCAGGTCATGGGCGCGATCATGACGCTCGGCGCGGCTGAGGTTGGGCCGGGTTTCCAGGATGGCCAGCAGGTTGTCGAGCACCGAGAGTTTGCGGAACACGGATTCCTCCTGCGGCAGGTAGCCGAGGCCGAGGCGGGCGCGGCGGTGCATCGGCATCCTGGAGATGTCATGGCCATTGAAACACACCGAGCCGGCATCGGCGGGGATGAGTCCGGCGATCATGTAGAAGGAGGTGGTCTTACCCGCGCCGTTAGGTCCTAACAATCCGACGATTTCCCTGGGCTGCACGGTCATTGAGACGCCATCGACGACGGCGCGTCCGCCATAGGTTTTGCGGAGGCCGTTGGCGAAGAGGACGGCGGTTTCGGGATGGCAGACGGTGGAGCCGGGGTGGTGCATCGGGGGATCTAGCGGTTTTTTTCGATGGTGCCGCCCATTTCCCAGTTGCCTTCGGTGACGAAGCTGCCGGTTTTGAGGATGCGGAGGTTGAGGTTGGGTTCCTTGGCGCGCATGAAGGTGGTGCCTTGTTTGACCCATGGGTAGCCGCCGCTGAGGATGATCTCGCCGGTTTTGGCGTGGTAGGTGAAGATCGCGCCACTGGCTTCGACGGGGTCCTTGCCGGCTTCGGTTTCCTTCTGGACGATGCGCACGGCGCCGCTGGCGACGATGCGCTCGAGATCGCCGAACTTAGCGCCGAGGCCGAGGCCGGGTTTGCCGTCCTTGGCTTCTTTGGCGGGCTGGGCAGGGGCCTTGGCGGGTTTTTTGCCGAGGAAAATCTTCAGTTCGTTGGCTCCGGAGAGGCCGAAGCGGGGATCGGTGACGCGCACGTTTTTGAGATAGACGAACACGCCTTCGTCGGCGTCGAAATACATGCCGCCATCGCAGGATACCACGGTGTCATCGGGTCCGGGTTTCACGTCGAGGGGTTTCGCCTCGGCGGGAAGCTCCGGGGTCGCGGGCGGCAGGTCGGCTTGGACGAGGAAGTTTCGCGCGGCTGTGGAGGCGGCGGCGGCATCGCGGGTCGCGGTGGCGAGATCGGCCCGCACGGTGGCCGCGGAGATGCTGGCGGTGGCCGCGGTGGAGGCGGCGGCGGCTTGGATGGCGGCGAGTTCTCCACGGCTGACGGCAGGCGGCGGCGCGGCTGTTAGCTGCAGCGTGAGCAGCGACATTCCGAGGAGGGCGGCGGCGCGCAGTGGCGAAGGATGGGAGTTCATGCTGGTCTCGATAGGAGTCTGGATCCAGGTGGTGGCAGGACCCATTAGATAGCCCTCGCCTTGTTCGAAGGCATAGATCAGGCCGGTGCCTTTGGCGCTGATCCGGTCGGTCCGGATGGTGACGGGCTCGCGGGCCTCCAGCAGGCCCTTGTCCTGGCGGAACACGGCTTTGGTTAGGTCCGCCCGTCCGCGGGGGCTGCGGTCGGGGTTGAAGAACTCGATGGAAACGGTTTCGCCGGCGATCGTATTGACGTTCACGAGCGTCATGGAGGCGGCTTTCAGGACGCCGATGAGGCGGAGGTTTTCGTCATAGCGTGGCAACATCACGCCATGGAGCTGGCTGCCATCGGGCAACATGGAGATAGCGGACAGTTTTTTCCGGGAGACATCGGGCAGGTCCTCGGCCGCGGGAAGGGCGGGAGTCAGGATCAGCAGGACTGGAAGGATGGCGCGCAAGGGTTTCGATTGGAATGACTCAGTGCGCGGCGTGGTGGATGGCGATGAGTTTGACCAGCAGGTCTTCGATGAATTCGAGTGGGATTTGGTTCGGTCCGTCGGAGAGGGCGTTGGCGGGATCGGAATGGACCTCCATGAAGAGGCCGTCCACGCCGGTGGCCACGGCGGCGCGGGCGAGCACGGGAGCGAGTTCGCCATCGCCGCCGGTGGAGCCGCCGAGTCCGCCCGGGCGTTGCACCGAGTGGGTGGCGTCGAAGACGACAGGCAGGCCTTCCTTGCGAATCCAGTAGAGCGAGCGCATGTCGGCGACGAGGTTGTTGTAGCCGAAGGTGGTTCCGCGCTCGGTGATGAGGAAGCGCTCGCAACCGAAGGCGCGCAGTTTACCGGCGATGTTGACGGTGTCCCACGGGGCGAGGAACTGGCCTTTTTTGACGTTCACGGCGCGGCCGGTTTTGGCGGCGGCTTCCAGCAGATCGGTTTGGCGGCAGAGGAAGGACGGGATTTGCAGGAGGTCGATGTGCTCGGCGGCGATGTCGGCCTGGTCGGCGGTGTGGATGTCGGTGGTGACGGGCAGTTCGAGTTCCTTGGAGATTTCACCGAGGATACGGCAGCCTTCCCGGATGCCGGGGCCGCGGAAGGAATCCACGGAGGTGCGGTTGGCTTTGTCGAACGAGGCCTTGAAGATGAAATGGATGCCGGTGCGGTCGCCGATTTCCTTGAGGGAGCGGGCCATTTCCCAGGCGAAGGGCTCGGATTCCAAGGCGCAGGGGCCGAGGATGAAAAACGGGACGGGTCCGCCGACGGGGACGTTGCCGATGTTGAAGGGATCGAAGGACATGGGTTTGGAAAGCACGAAATATGAAGGATCAAATTCGAAACGGAAGCATCACTCTTGCGCATGGATCGCGGATTGGAAGAGCGGTTGGAGATTTTGGAGGGCGGTGGCGAGCAGTTTCGACTCGGACGCTGTGAGATTTCCCCGGGTTTTGGAAGCCAGCATTTCCAGGGAATCGATCACCGAACGGGCGGCCCGGAGGTTGACGGTTTTTTCGCCGCTGTGGGGGTGGGGAATCTGGCCGAGGAACAAGCCGGCGTTCTGGGCTTGAAGGATGATGAACTCGTTGAACCGGGGGTCTGCTTCAGGCGCGGCGGGCATGGGGAAAGCGTAAGTTCGAAAGCGGAAGGCGGAAAGATCAAAGACGGGCAGCGGCGGGAAAGGGGATCGTGAGGGTGGCCCATTGGGTGGCGGAATTCTCGCCGGGGATCGGGGGATTCGGGCATTTTCAAGAGACAGATTGCGCCGCGGGAGGTTTTAAGCGACAACACGTCCGCCACCCATGACCCAGCTTTTGATTGAACCCGCCCGCCGCACCGGATGCGAGGATATCCGCGCACTCACCGAGGTGCTGCAATCCGCGGCCCAGCGCCAGCGCTCGCCCATCGATGATGTGCTGGATGCTGGCGTGGTCGATGAAGAACGCTACATGCGCGAATTGGCGCATGACCTCGGCATGGAATGGCTGGAAACCATTCCCGTCGCCGAAGTCCCGTTGCCATTGCGTGAAGCATGCGGTCCGAGAATCGCGCTGCGCCATCGGTTGCTGCCGGTGGCCATCACCCATGGCGACGGCGATAAGAAGCGCTTGAAACTGGCCACCTTCGATCCCTTCAATCTCGTGGCGCGCCAAGCCGCCGCGCAGGAACTCGCGCTTCCGATCGATTGGTGCATGACGTCCCGCAAGCGCCTGCACGAGTCGCTCCGCCGCCTCTACGGGGTCGGTGCGGATACCTTCGAACAAATCCTCGAAGGCCGCGATTTCGATTACGACCATCTCGAAGCCGGCGAGGACGAAGCCAACGTCATCGACCAGGACGACGACGAGGAGGCTTCCGTCGTCAAATTCGTCAACCAGATCATCCGCGAGGCGCTCGACCAGCGCGCGACCGACATTCACGTCGAGCCGCTCAGCACCAACCTGCGCATCCGTTACCGGATTGACGGGCGGCTGATCGAAATCGCGGTGCCGGAAAACATCAAGGCGCTGCAAAGCTCGGTGATCGCCCGTTTGAAAATCATGGCGCGCCTCGACATCGCCGAGCGCCGGGTGCCGCAGGACGGCCGCATCAACCTCCAGTTCGAAGGCGCCACCATCGACGTCCGGGTCGCCACCGTGCCGACAGTGGAGGGGGAAAGCGTATCCCTGCGTCTGCTCAACCAGGAGAAATTCAACATCGCGAAACTGGCGATGGAGCCATTCGTGCTGAAAAAAATCGAAGCCTTGCTGCACCTGCCCAACGGCATCATCCTCATCACCGGCCCCACCGGTTCGGGGAAGTCCACCAGCCTGTATTCCTTCCTTAGCGAGGTGAATCACCCGGAGCGCCGCATTGTCACGGTCGAGGACCCGGTGGAAAACAAACTCACCGGGGTGATGCAGATCGCCGTGAAAAACGAGATCGGGCTGACCTTCGCCACCGCCCTGCGTTCGATTCTGCGGGCGGACCCGAACATCGTCATGATCGGGGAAATTCGCGACCTCGAGACTGCGGAAATCGCCATCCGCGCGTCTCTCACGGGGCACTTGGTGTTCTCGACTCTCCACACCAACGACGCCATGGGCGGCATCAGCCGATTGGTGGACATGGGCGTGGAGCCATTCCTCGTTTCCGCCGCGGTCCGTGCGTTTCTTGCCCAGCGCCTAGTCCGCCGGCTTTGCCCGCATTGCAGGGTTCCGCGGGAGGTCACCGAGCAGGACCGTCGCGATCTAGGCATCCCGCTGCACATCCCCGGCCAGGTCTATCTCCCGAAAGGTTGCGACCGGTGCCGGATGACCGGTTTCTCCGGCCGGCTCGCGATTTACGAAGTCATCCTGTTGACCCAGCCGATGCAGGAACTCGTCGCCCACCGCGCCCAAGCCGCGGAACTCCGCGTCCAAGCCATCCGCGACGGCTACATCCCGATGCGGGAATACGGCTGGTATAAGGTGATGAAAGGGGAAACCACCATTGAGGAAGTCATTTCCGTCACCTCGTCCGATATCGGCGGCGGCGAATGACCCTCAAATCTGAAATTTCAAATTCAAGATGCCTCTGTTCGCCTACAAAGCCCTCGCCTCAAACGGTTCCGTCAGCACCGGGGAAATCGACGCGACCGACCGACCCGAAGCCTTGCGGATGTTGGATCGCAAAGGCCTGCAACCGGTCAATCTGAGGGAGACCGCGCCCGCCGTGCAAGCCGCTAAAAAGTCGGCGGCCAAGGCGAAATCCGAAGAATCCCCGCGTGCGGTGGCCAAGGCGAATGCCAAGGAGGCACCGATCCCCGAGGGCCCGATCAAGCTGAAACGCCAGGAGGTCGTGTTATTCACCGAGGAGCTATCTGACATGCTCAGCGCCGGGTTGCAGCTTGAGCCAGCGCTCAAATCGATGGAAAACCGTCAGGAGCTCGGTAACCTCAAGGCGGTTTCCTTCAAAATCCGCCAGATTGTGCGCGACGGTGTCAATTTTTCCGTGGCCTTGAAAAAAGTGAGCCCGAGTTTCGGCTCGCTATATTGTTCGCTGGCGGCGGCGGGCGAGGCATCCGGCGCGCTCGACACCATTCTCAAACGCCAGGCGCACTATCTCAAGACACTCGCCGAGCTGCAAAGCCGCCTCATTCTGGCGATGATCTATCCGGCATTCCTGGTGCTCGCCGGCATCGTCGTGTCGATTGTTTTCGTCACCACCCTGATCCCCCAGCTCACCCAGCTCATCGAAAGCACG
Organism: Prosthecobacter debontii; assembly: GCA_945869465.1. GTDB lineage: Bacteria > Verrucomicrobiota > Verrucomicrobiia > Verrucomicrobiales > Akkermansiaceae > Luteolibacter. Next base: position 98,762 of record CAMBPB010000001.1, on the reverse strand, counting down.
CCCGGCGGCAAGATCCCGCTCGGCGCGGCGATCCTCATCGCCGTTTCGGATTTCCTGAGCAAGTGGTGGATCGTCATTGTCCTCACGCTGATCGCCTCGTTCGTTTTCTTTAAAGCATGGAAAGACAACGCTGCGAACCAGCCCACGTGGGACCGGATGAAACTCAAACTGCCGCTCATTGGCCGCGTCATTACCAGCCGGTTCTACGTCCAGTTCCTCGAAACCATGGCCAACTTGGTCGGCAACGGCCTGCCCCTACTCCGCGCGCTTGAGCTTTCCCGCGATGCCACCCAGAACCGCTCGCTGCGGGCGGAACTCAACAAGGTCATCGATCAGGTGGGCGACGGTCGCTCCTTTTCCAAGGCGCTGATCCGCAACGGCGCGTTTCCACCCCTGCTCATTGACATGATTTCCGTCGGCGAACAAACCGGCAAGATCGACCAATCGCTGCGCCGCGCCGCCGAGCGCTACGACAAGGAGCTCGACAAGGACCTGCAGCGCATCATGGCGCTGATCATGCCTTCCGTTCTGATCGTCATGGCCGGCCTGATCGGCGCCATGGCCTATTTGATGATCACCGCGATCTTCCAGACGATCTCCAACCTCGGTTAGGCGCGGAGTCGAATCGGACGGCCGTCCGATCGCTTGAGGATACGTCATCGCGTAATTCCGTGAAGCGGATTTCGTGGCATGCTCCACCTGTCAGCGGCCATGGCGTGCCGCCTCTCCCCCCTGGCTTCCCCGAAGATCGATGAGATTTCCATCCCATATTCTGAGCGCGTATGCACGCGTCCTTCAGATCCAAGATCCGCCTTCGAACGGCCGGCTCCCGAGCTTTGGTGCCGATCCATCCGGGGATTCAGGGAAGGCCGGGTCGCTAACCTCCGCCGCGAGGACCACCCACGGAGGGTTGGTATTTCCCGTTTCCCACGCGGGAAAATGCTATTTAATTAATGATAACTGATTTTCAAGAAGCCCCTTATTTTAAGGCCTTCGGAAAGCTAATTTCCTAAACGACCGCGCACTTTGATTGCCCCTGAGAGTCCCCCCCGGACGTTATCCTCAACTGGCCTGAAATGCGCTTTTACATCTTGACCGAATCCCTGAAAATTGGTTTTAGTGCCGCGATGCGCTAATTGACCAAGGGCGGCAGCGTTCCAGCTCCGATCTTCCGGGTTTTTAAGCGTTTTTTAAGCGTTTGAAGAAGTTTGAAGAAGTTTGAAGAAAAAGCTGACCCCAGACCCCAGCATGAGGCCAGTTGCCTGAGATCCAGACCTTTTCCACCCCCCCGTTCCCCCCGTCCCCCCCATGACAACTGCTGTTGAAGCGAAAGCTATCATCAAGAAGGGCTCTTCCCACCGAAGGGCTCCGTTACCCACGGCCCCTCCTCCGGTTCACCGCGATCTGAGCCGCGCCCGCCACCCCGGGGCCTCGTTCAAGTTTTCCGGCTCCCGCATGCCGAGCCTCACCCATCCCGCCGCGGAGTGTGGTGAGGGGCCTTTCAGCGCTTGCGGGATGGTTCCCGTCTGGAAACGCGCGCTCGATCTTTCCTGCATTCTGATCAGTCTTCCGGTGACGGTGCCAGTGATGGCTGCCGTTGCATTGTGGATCAAATTTGCTTCCCGCGGCCCGGCTCTTTTCCGTCAGGAACGAATCGGCCTCAACGGGAAGCGTTTTGTTCTCTACAAATTCCGCAGCATGAAGCCGCACGCGGATACCCGTCGGCACGAAAGCTATTTCCGGCAATTGGTCCGCTCGGACAGCCCGATGGTGAAGCTGGATTTGATGTGCGATTCGCGCTTGCTTCCGGGCGGTTGTTTCCTGAGAGCGGCGGGCCTTGACGAGTTGCCACAGTTGTTAAACATCCTACGCGGTGAGATGAGTTTGGTGGGGCCGCGACCCTGCCTTTCCGAGGAATTCGGGTTTTTCTCGCCGAAACAACGGCAACGATTTCAAGCGCTGCCGGGACTGACCGGCGTCTGGCAGGTCTGCGGCAAGGGGGAGGCAACCTTCAGCGAGATGAACGCGATGGATGCCCTCTACGTCCGGCGGGCCTCGCCGGCCTTGGACCTCAGCATCATGATGCGCACCCCCGTGGCCCTGTTGCGGCAGATGTACGCGGCGTTTCTTCAACCCCACGGTCGCGCCGCCGCGCCATCCGATTGTGACGAATCCGAAGCCACGCCGGTTTCCGGATTCTGCCCTCAGAGGCTAGGTTGAACCCTATGGCGGAATGCCACCCGGATGTCGTCGGCCACTCGGATATGCATGAGATGCTTGGTGACGTGCAAATGGACGCTCTGATGGTTGGCCACACCTACCTCTACTCGGAGGCGGTTCGGACCATCCTCGAAGTGGTGCGCATCCGCGAGGCCTGCACCGAGTCCCTGGCGCTCGGCGGCGGCCCCGTACGGTTGCCGGTTTCCCGCATGCCGGCCTTGTCCTCGCAGCGGGAAACCCTGCCAACAGCAGGCTGAATTCCCGAACTAATTAACCGCATGACAGCCCACCCCACCAACACCCTGCGGATTGCGTCCGATGTCCGGCTTGGCAAGGGCGTCAAACTCCACGACTTCGTCAATCTGTACGGCTGTGAGATCGGCGATGAAACGCGGATCGGATGTTTTGTCGAAGTGCAAAAGGGCGCGAAAATCGGCGCCCGTTGCAAGATCTCCAGCCACTCGTTCATTTGCCAGGGCGTGACGCTTGAGGAAGGAGTCTTCATCGGCCACGGGGTGATTTTCTCTAACGACCGATGGCCGAGAGCCACTGGAGCGGATGCCGGAATTCTGGGTGATGGCGCTTGGGTTTGCCAACCGACGCTGGTCGCAAAGGGCGCCTCGATTGGTTCCGGTTCCACCATTCTGGGCGGAATTGTCATCGGTGAAAATGCCATGGTCGGCGCCGGCAGCGTGGTGACCAGGGATGTGCCCGCGAATGCGACGGTCGCCGGAAATCCGGCGCGTCCAATGAATCCTCCCAGCGGAAACTAACAGGCAATGGTCCCGTTTCTCGACATGACGGCACGTCACGCCCCCCTGCGGGAGGAGTTGATGCATGCCGTCGGCGCGGTGATTGATTCCGGTGTTTTTGCGGGCGGACCGGTGGTCGAGCGCTTTGAGAGGGATTTCGCCGCATACTGCGGGACCCGGTGCGCGGTGGGCGTGGGCAGTGGAACCGAGGCCTTGTGGCTGACCTTGGTGGCCATGGGCATCGGCCCGGGCGACGAGGTGATCACGGTGCCCATGAGCTTTGTCGCCACCGTCGAGGCGATTTGTCTCGCAGGTGCCACCCCGGTTTTCGTGGACATCGATGAGCGGACTTACACGCTGGATCCGGCGGCGCTGGAGGCGGCGGTGACGCCACGAACCAAGGCGGTCATTCCGGTTCATTTATTCGGTCAGGCCGCTGACATGAGCCCGATCCTTGAGATCGCCCGCAGACACGCCTTGAGGGTGATTGAAGACGCGGCTCAAGCCCACGGTGCGGAATATCTGGGACGGAGAACCGGGTCCCTCGCCGATGCGGGATGTTTCAGTTTTTACCCGAGCAAAAACCTCGGAGCTTTCGGCCAAGGCGGAGCGGTGGTCACGGATCACGAGGATCTGGCGGCCAAACTCCGGATGCTCAGAGACCACGGACAAACCGGCAAGAATCGGCACTCCCTGATCGGCTGGAACAGCCGCCTGGACGCGCTTCAGGCCGCGATTCTCGGCGTCAAGCTGCGGCATCTTGACCACGAGAACAACCAGCGCCGCGAGCACGCCCAGCACTATGACCGCGAGCTTGCGGGCTTGCCGGAGGTGCTCACGCCGCTTGCCGCGGGCGGCGGACGGCATGTCTATCACATCTATGCGATTCGGGTCCGGGACCGGCAGGACTTGTTGCGGGAGTTCGCGCGCAAGGAAATCGGATTTGGCATGCACTATCCGGTCCCGATTCATCTGCAGCCCGCCTATCGCATTCTCGGACACCAGCGCGGGGATTTTCCGGTCGCGGAACAATGCGCCGACCAATTCATTTCACTCCCCATGTTTCCGGAAATCTCCCCGGCGCAAATCGCCTTCGTCACACACTCCGTGAGGCAGACCGCCGGAGTCTGCGTCCGGCTGTAGGCAACCGACAACCAATCGCAAACAATGCCCTCGCCTAAAATCACGCAAAAGTCCCCGTCCAATGCCCCCAAGGGCGGGTTCGACGTGCAGGATATCATCTACGTGCTGTTCAGGCACAAATGGATGATCCTGCTGTTGTCCTTGATTGGATTTGGTGCGGCGGCAGCCCTCTTTGAGTCCCAGCAGCCCGTCTACACATCCCAGTCGAAACTGTGGGTGGAGTCGGTGTTTGTGCGCGGATCGGGCGATCCCTACCAAACTCAGGCGGGCCCGGGAATCGGCCCGATGGATAGCAAGATCCGAACGGAGATCGAGATTCTGATGAGCCTGGACCTGGCCAAGAAAGTCGCCGAGACCATCGGCGTCGGGGTGTTGCTGCCTGAAACGGGCGGAACGGCCTCGGTGTCTGATGCGGCTGGGACGATACTCGCCAAACTGGAAGTGGGTGTAGGCCAAAGCAGCAACGTGCTGCGCGTGGTTTACGGAAACAGGAATCCCGCCCTGGCGAAGGTGGTGTTGAAAGAGCTGGTGGATCAGTATCTCGAGAGCCACTTGGATATTCACGGTTCTGGAGCGGCCTTTGACATGGTGGAGAAGCAAACCGAAGAAGTTTTTGCGCGTTTGAAGGAAACCGAGAAGCACCTGAACAAGCTCCGAACCGACTCGGGGATCCTGTCCCTGGCGGACGCCATCAGCGCGCTTTCCTCGCAGCGGGCCAAGACCCACGAAGATCTGATGAATGCCCGCGCGACCTTCGCCGAACAGCAGGCAAACATCGAATCGCTCGAAAGATCGTCAGGCACAAGTGACGAGGCCGAACCCGACAAAAGCTCTAACGACGAGAAGGAACAGAAGTCCAAAGGCGATGCTCCGCCCCAACAAGCCGTTACCGAATACCGGACAGTCATGGAACTGCTCGCCTTCCTGCAAAAGCGGGACCTGGAGTTGCGCATCAAATTCAAATCCGGCAACCGCTTGCTAACGCTTAACCAGCAACAACTCGGAACCTACGATGCGAGGCGCAAGGTGTTGCTTGCAAAATATCCCGATCTCGCCGCGACGGCGGCAGCGGTGGAAAGCGATCCCGGGAATCCCAGGTCGAATTGGATCGCCGAGAAGGCGCGGCTGGCGGCGATCAGCGCTAAAATCGAGGTTTTTGACAACCATCTCAAGGAGATTGGGCGATTGTTCACCCAACAATACACCATCGGCGCGCAGATCGAGGAGATGGAACGCCGCAAGCAGATGGAGGATCTCGAGTACCGGACCTTGGCGACCAAACTCAAGAACGCCAAGTTGGAGAAGACTCTCGATCCATCCCGGATGCAGAACATCAGGATGATCGAGCATCCCACCGAACCTATCAAAACATTCGATGAAAAGGTCCAGAAGGTGATATTGGGCCTAGCTGGCGGCGGCATGGCGCTCGGGGTGGGCCTGGCGTTTCTGATCGAACTGCTGTTGGACCGCAGGATCAAACGGCCGATCGAGATTCAGACACGGCTCCAACTGCCATTGCTTCTATCCATTCCCTTCATCCGGAAAAAAGAGCGGGGCGGGATGTTGCTCGCCCGTGACGGGGCCCAGCCGCGGATTGGAATGGGCGAGGAATTGACGATCCCTCAATCCGAATTTGAAGAGCTTGGATTCGAAACGCCGGCCAGAAAAACGGGCCACTTCATCCTGCCCTATTCCGAAACCATCCGCGACCGGATCATTTTCAATTTTGAGGTCAACAACGTGACCCACAAGCCGAAACTGGTGGCAGTCACCGGCCTATCCGAAGGCGCGGGCGCATCGACCATCGCCGCGGGACTGGCAAAATCGTTTTCGGAAATTCCCGGCATGAAGGTCCTGCTGGTGGACTTGAGTTCCTATCATCCGGAGGAGAACCCGTTGTTCGGCGAGATTCCGCGCCACACGCTCAACGGCGCCCTGCATCTGGCGCGGAACACCCAGTTCAAGGACAATCCGCAGAACCTGTATTATGCGAGCGCCACCGCCCGCAGGGATGACAGCGGCTTGCCGACCTTCTCGCCGGTTCATTTGTACGAACTCATGCCGAATCTGCAGGCCAGCCATTACGATTATATCGTTTTTGACATGCCCCCGATCGATCAGACGAGCCGCACCCTGACGATGGCGGGACTGATGGACAAGGTGTTGCTGGTGTTGGATGCGGAACACACCAGCCGCGACGGGTTGTTGTGGGGCTACTCGGAGCTGGTCAAGGGCAGGGCCGATGTGTCATGCATCTTCAACAAGTCCCGTTCGGTTACCCCGGGATGGCTGAATGGAGGAAACTGAGTTGGAGCGCGGGAGTTGGGGGCTGCTATTGATCGCGGGTCATGACTGAAAAGACACTTCATCCGGAATCCGACGCAATGGCCGGCGGTTCGCACGGATTGCTCGCCCGGGCCTATTTCCGGGTAAGGCCGTTCATTCCACAGACGATTCGCTGGTCGTTGCGGCGCATCCGCATCCCGGGAATCATCAGGCGCCACTCGACGGTCTGGCCTATCGACAATACCGCCTCAGAAAAACCTCCGGGATGGGTTGGATGGCCGCACCGGAAACAATTCGCCCTGGTCTTCACCCATGATGTCGAATCCAAGACCGGACTCTCCAAAGTCAGGGATCTCGCCAAGCTCGAGATCGCCCATGAGTTCCGCTCGTCATTTAATTTCATACCCGAGGGTCCCTATCAGGATCCCGCCCGGCTGCGCCAATGGCTGGATGAGAACGGCTTCGAGGTTGGAGTTCATGACCTGAACCACGACGGGCACTTGTATGAATCGAGGGAAAGTTTCAGCAGGAAGGCGACAACCATCAACCGCTACCTCGGCAACTGGGGGGCGGTCGGGTTCCGCTCGGGATTCATGCTCCGGCAGCTTGACTGGCTCCATGATTTGAATGTTCTCTACGACACCTCGACGTTCGACACCGATCCCTTCGAGCCCCAGCCGGAAGGGTCCCACACGATTTTCCCCTTTTATGTCAAACCGCCCGCCGGCCACAAGGGGCCGGGATACATCGAGCTGTCATACACCTTGCCGCAGGATTCCACCCTGTTTATCCTTCTGCAGGAAAAGACGCCCGCAATATGGAAGCGCAAGCTCGATTGGATCGCGCAACATGGCGGCCTCGCGCTGGTAAACATTCATCCGGACTATATCGATTTCTCCGGCACCGGGAACTCGGCCGACTGCTATCCGGCTTCCTTGCTGCGGGAATTCATGGAATATATCCGGTCCCGGCATCACGGCACGTATTGGAATCCCCGCGCCAGGGACCTGGCAGCGTGGTTTCGCACCCAATTTCCCCCGGACCACAGTGAAGACAGTCGCGGCCCCGATCGCCCCCACCCCCCCCAAGACCCATGATCAGACTTCGCCACAAGTTATTGATCCAGATATTCCGCTTGTTCGACCAGTTGGTTCTAATCGCCACGGGCTCCGCCATCATTCTCTTCCGACCGGAAATCGTGATGGGAGGAGGAAACTATATATTAGATGCGACCTTTCATATCGAAGACACGCTCGGAATGCTCGCTCTCGCCACCGGATGGATCGGCACTTTCGATTATTTCATCCGCTACAAGGCCGATCGTCTGGTCGCGCTCAACACCCAGTTGTTGAGCCTGTTGAAGGCGACCACGCTCGCGTCATTCTGGCTGATGGTCTTGTGCGCCGTGTTCTCGGTGAAGAGCTTTAATATCTTCAACATCCTCATTTTCTTCGCGGTGGTGACCACCATCGGCATCGTCAGCCGCCTGTTCCTCCGCGTGTTGTTATTGAGCGCCAGACGCTCCGGCTACAATTACCGGTTCCTTTTGATGGTGGGGGCCAATCACCGGGCGCGGGAGGTCGCCCGCAAGATCGATGAAAAACCGGAGCTCGGTTACAAGATCGTCGGGTTTGTGGCGGAGAGCCGGGACGCGGTCAATGACTGGGAGCGGCATCATCCGGATCACTGGAAGATTCTCGGCAACCTGGAGAACATCCGGAACATCCTAACCGAAGAGCGGGTTGACGAAATCATCGTGTGCATGCCCATTGACACCCGTTTCAGCGACATCACGGCGATCGTGCAGCACGCGCGGGATCTCGGAATCGTGGTGCGGCTCATGCCGGATTCACCGGACGGCGCGCTACTCAGGCACATGCATGTCGAGGAATTCGAGGATGAATGCGTGGTGACTCTGTTCAGGGAGCAGATGCTGGTGCAGTTGCTTTTGAAACGGCTCGTTGACGCGGCGCTCTCGCTGGCGGTTCTCATCATTCTTTTCCCGCTGTTGGTGCTGGTGGCCATCCTGATCAAGCTGACCAGTCCGGGTCCCGTGCTGTTTGTGCAGAATCGCGTGGGAATGAACCAGCGCCAGTTCAAACTCTACAAGTTCCGCTCGATGGTCGCCGATGCGGAGGAGCGCAAATTTACCGTCGCTCACCTCAACGAACGGGACGGACCGGCGTTCAAAATCGAGAACGATCCGCGCATCACGCGGATCGGAAGGTTGCTCCGCAGGACGAGCATTGATGAGCTGCCCCAATTGTTCAACGTGCTCAGCGGTGAGATGAGTCTCGTTGGTCCCCGGCCGCCGCTGCCCGATGAGGTGAAGCGTTACGAATGGTTATTCCGCAAGCGCCTGTCGGTGAAACCCGGCATCACCTGCATCTGGCAGATCAGCGGCCGCAATCAAGTGTCCTTCGACCGCTGGATGCAGATGGATCATGATTATATCGAAAACTGGTCCCTGTTGTTGGATTTGAAGATCCTCCTCAAGACCATCCCGGCCGTGCTGTTGAGCCGCGGCGCCTCGTGAACTGACAATGCGATGTCTGAAAAACGCCCCAAAGTTCTGGCAATCTCCTCCGGCGGCGGACACTGGGTCCAGTTGCTGCGGCTCAGGCCCGCCTTTGAAGGCTGCGACGTGATTTACGCGACGGTCCGCGAGGGCTACCGCGAGGATGTCGGCCAGGCGGAGTTCCGGTTGATTCCGGACTCTAACCGGTGGAACAAGCAGGCGCTTGTCCGCAGTGCGATCGCCATCTTTCTGCTGTTGCTGCGGGAACGCCCCGAGGTTGTCATTACCACCGGTGCGGCTCCGGGATATTTCGCCGTCCGGCTTGGCAAGTGGCTGGGAGCCCGCGTGATCTGGCTGGACAGCGTGGCGAACGCCGAGGAGTTCTCGATGTCGGGCGTGAAGTCCGGCGGCTTCGTGGATTTGTGGCTGACTCAGTGGCCTCATCTTGCCGGTGAGGGAGGACCTCGGTTTTACGGAAGCGTGTTATGATTTTCGTCACGGTTGGAACGGACCTGCCCTTTGATCGGATGTTGAAGGTCATCGATGCCTGGGCGCGTGAGAACGGCCGGCGGGATGTTTTTGCGCAGATCGGCGAGGGGGGGTGGGAACCGGAGTTCATTGAGTTCACCCATTTTCTACAGCCCCCCGAGTATTCCAAACGTTTCAACGCGGCGACCCTGATCATTTCCCACGCCGGAATGGGAACCATTCTTTCCGCCCTCATGTATGGCAAACCGATTCTGGTAATGCCGAAGAGGGCGAGTCTGGGAGAACACCGGAGCGAGCATCAGGTGGCCACCGCGCGGCGGATGCATGAATTGGGAAACGTCAATGTCGCTTTCGATGAAGCGGAACTTCGCGTGCGGTTGGATCACCTGGGTGAACTGAGGCCCGCCCGCCGGATCGGAGCTTCCGCGAGCGACGAACTTGTGAGGGGACTGCGTGATTTCATCTTCTCCGGTCGTGCCTGACCATGGATTTTCGCGACCCGCCGGCTCATGAAGAAACGCATTCATCAGGTTTTTGGTCTCATGCGATCGCTTCTGGATCCGCGGTGTTATCTTCACGCGTTTCGAATGGTTCATTACTTCGGCTACACCCACGTCAGGGAGCGCCGGCGGATCGCCATGGGGAAGGACACCAGACTGGCTCCCAACGTGTCTTTCAGGAATGGCGAACGCATCTCGATGGGCAATGGCTGCCACATTGGCGAGCGGTGCTATCTGTGGGCCGGCGATTCAACCGGCCGGATTTTTCTCGGCGATTTTGTCTCGTTGGCTCCCGAAGTTTTCATCACCGCGTCGGACTATCAGTTTGTCGCGGGCCGGCCATTCAGAGACCAGCCCAAGCGTGAACTGGATGTAACGATTGGAAACGACGTGTGGTTGGGTGCCCGGGTGGTTGTCACCGCGGGAGTGACCATCGGAGACGGCTGCATCATCGGAGCCGGCGCCGTGGTCACCCGGGATCTGCCACCCGGAACCATCGCGGCGGGAGTGCCCGCCCGCGGGATCGGCACCAGAAATTCTTCCCAAAACGCCACCCCCTCATGAAAGCCGACGTCGCGATCATCATTGTCTCTTACAATTCCGCGGACTTTATCGGAGCCTGTTTGGAAAGTGTCATTTCCAACCGCAAGGAAATCCGCCAGCAAATCATCGTGGTCGATAACGATTCGCGGGACCATTCGGTGGCGTTCATCCGAGAATGTTTTCCAGAGGTGGAGCTGCTGGTTCCCGGAGCCAATCTGGGGTTTGCGGCGGGCGTGAATCTGGGAGCCAGCCATGCGGACGCGGAGTTTGTCCTTCTGTTGAACCCGGACACGGTGATCCTCAACCATGCGGTGGAAGCGATTGTCGATTTTGCGCGAAGCCATCCCGGTCACGGGCTTTACGGCGGCAGGACCTTGAGACCGGACGGCAGCTTGGAGCCATCCTCCTGCTGGGGCGAACCTTCTCTGTGGAGCATGGCGATGTTTGGTTTCGGCCTGACCACTCTCGCCCCCCAAAACCGCTGGCTTGATCCGGAATCGCTGGGTCATTGGCAACGGGACAGCGTGAGGGAGGTCGGGGTCATCACCGGCTGCTTCCTGCTGGCACCCAAGACCGTCTGGGACGAGCTGGGCGGCATGGACGAGCGATATTTCATGTATGGCGAGGATGTTGACCTGGCCATGCGGGCGCGGCGGCTCGGCTATCGCCCGGTGATCTGCCCGCAAGCGGAACTGGTGCATGAGGTCGGACTATGCTCGGATACTCCGGTTCACAAAACCATGCTGCTTTACCGAGGGAAGGCGAGTCTGGTGCGAACCCACTGGCGCGGCCCCGCAAAATGGCTGGGCCTGTTCTTTCTCGCGGCTGGAACCGGACTTCGCGCCGCGTTGTCCGCAGTCCTCAGGAAACCCCGTGAGGGTGACGCCGCCGGACGGTGGCAAACCCTTTGGCGGGAGCGAGCCACTTGGTTGCAGGGATATTCGGATCGCACCGCCAAGCGGATCGGGGCTGGCTGTGCCACTGAAATTTTCGTCCACAATCCCTATTTTTGCGGAATGGTCAGCGTCGTTATACCAAGCTACAAGCGCCGGGATGGCATGCTTGCCCTGCTCGCGGACGTGTATCGGCAGCAGGGCGTGGACTTCGAGGTGATTGTCGTGGACGACTGCTCTCCTGATGACAGCGTCGAAGCCATTCGCAGGGAATTTCCCGCCGTTCGGTTGTTCGTCAACGAATCCAATGCCGGCCCTGCAGTGACCCGCAACCGCGGCATCCGGGAAGCCCGGGGCGAGCTGATCGTTGGCTTTGACAGCGACGTGACGGTTCCCGACCCCCAGCTTCTGGCCAAAGCGGCGGCCTATTTTCGGGAATCGGTTTTGGTGGATGGTCTTGCGCTGCGGATTTTCAAACCGGACGGCATCGCGGAAGACGTCGGGCGCTGGTGGCATCCGCTGCCGATTCTGGATCATGCCGACAAAGAGTTCTTCACCTCGTATTTCAGCGGCACCGCCTACGCCTTTCGCCGGGACGCGATGATCGGGGCAGGGCTTTTCCCGGAGCTGCTTTGCATGCATTATGAAGAAGTCGAACTCGCCTGGAGGATTCTGGACCGCGGCGGCCGGATCCTCCACACGCCGGGAATCGCCGTCGTTCATCACGCAAATCCGGTGTCCCGCCGCAGCGAGGTGGAATTGTTCTTCAAGCCCCGCAATCAAATCCTCTTGGCGGTATCCTGCCTTCCCTGGCCTGAGGCGCTCGTTTTCCTCCTGCCACGGGTTTCCTTCCAGTGTTTCAAGGCGCTCTCGCGGGCCCATTTCCTGAAATTCCTGAAGGCCATGGGTTCCGCCCTGACCTTGCTGCCCCGCCAGCTCAAACTACGCAACCCGCTCCGCAGAGAGACGTTCGCCCGAATCAAGAAAATCAAATCGTCCGCAGCTCACAAGCCCCAAGCGGATATGCCCGTGAGGCGGACCGCATAAAAATCCCTTGGCCGCGCAAGGTTTTCCGCTCCATTGCTTGGCACAATTGCCGAAAAAGCCCCCCCCACGGTTCTATTTGTTAAATTTTTTTAAAAAAACGGCTTGAGACCGCAGCCAAATAATTATAAAAGATCGAATGATCCATAGATTCGCTCTCAGACACTTGGCACCCGCAAATAGGTCCCGATATCTGCCATCCTCTGCCACCAAATTCATCGGTGCGGCTTTATTCATCGCGATCTCGGCGCTTGGCGTGGTCCAAGCAGCCACATCGGTGTCTCATTACGGCATCACATGGAGCTTCTCCTCGGACCGTCCTACGGGAACCTTTGCCAACGGTGAGCCTTGGGTGATCGGCCCCGTCACCATCACCAACATCAATCCGAACCCTTCTCAAAGCACCGTGGGCAAACAGAATGGTTCGATGAAGAACCCAATCGCAGGTGCGAAGCACGGTTTCGACAGCAGCGTGAACCCGCTGACAACAACCGCCTACGACCCGGCACTCAACCTAGCCTTGAATTTTCCGTTCAATTTGCTTGCCGGAAACTCGTTGGTCTCCTCAAAGACAGTGAGCTCCTATCCAAACTATTTTGATACGGTTTGTGTGCTCACCGTGCTGGCTTCCGCCCCACCCGAGGGAAGCTTCCGCCCCGGTCCTTACGGAAATGACCGGACGATTCGATGGAACAAAAGCCAAATCAATTACTCGGTCCTGAAGAATCTAACGCCGGTGTCGGGTTCGCCGACGAAAGCGGCCATTGAGGCGAAACTTCCGGCACTTCCATGGTGGGAATGGAGCAGCCACTATACCGGCGGCTTGATTTGCCCGTGGCGGAATGTGGCGGCGGGGAACGGTGGAAACGGACAACCTTCCACCTACGGTCGGGAAATCGCCTTCAAGTGGGGTGAGGTGGGCCTCTGGCTGCATCTCAACAACTCGCAGGCGGACAAAGAAAAAGCAATGATCCAAAGCATTCAGTGCGGAATTGATATTTGGAGCTATGCCACCAACGGCGGTGCGTTCTACCATGACGGAGGACACAAGTGCGGTCGAAAGTTTCCGGTGTTTCTTGCGGCCGTCGCCCTCAATGACCCCACTCTTCTCGCCTTCGCGGCAAGATCGGATGTATTCCAAGAGGACACACAGACGTTTTTCGTGACGCAGGGCGATGTGGGACGGCCTGTTGACAGCCCCAGTGAGACCTATAACCAGTCGCATGTCGGCATGGCGGAATGGGGAGTGAGGCACCGCTGGGAACCCAACAAGGATGACAGCCGCTGGACGGGCGGAACCCCTTACCGACACGTCGTGTGGCCCGCGATGGGAGGAGCTGTGTTGGCGGCGAAGCTCACCGGCCGCAGCGCGTCCTGGGGGCATCCCGCGATTTTCGCCTTCACCGAGCGATACAAAACGCTGTCCGGATTAGGTGGATTTGCGGGAAATATGTGGGCGGTTTACAATGACGGGGGGACGCTGCCCCCGCTGATGACCGTTACCACTCCTTCGTTCTCCCCGGTGGCGGGAAGCTCCTCCAGCCCTCAGATCGTCACGATCACTTCCGCGACCGCCGGCGCGGCGATCCGATACACAACGGATGACAGCATCCCGACAAGATCCACAGGCACCCTCTATACCGGCCCAATCTCTCTGGGGGTCGGAACCAAAACCCTCAAAGCGATCGCCTACAACGGGACGGACTCTGACAGTTCCTTGAGAACCGGCACTTACATTGTTTCCGACGCAAATCAAGTCAGCGCCCCGGTCTCCTCTCCTGCTCCGGGAAGCTACCTTGGCTCGCAGACGGTGACCCTCGGCACATCGACAGCGGGAGCGACCATTCGCTACACCACGAACGGCGCGACACCTGATAGCCAGAGCGCGGTTTACAGTAGCCCCCTCCTCGTGGCCGCCAGCACCACGGTCAAGGCCATTGCCATCAAATCCGGCATGTCTAGCAGCTTTGTCCTCAATGCCACGTATTCCATCGGATCGTTCACCTCGAACGGCGAATGGCAAAACGCCTCCATCCCGGCGCAGGCCGGGGCCTTTACATGTTCCTTTGATGTGGTGCCTTCCGCCGCCGGGATTGATGCGGTGACGGGGATTTCCTCCACGGCCGCCTTGTCCTACCCCGAACTTGCCGTCATCGTTCGGTTTGCACCCAATGGCGTGATCGATGCCCGGGACGGCAGTGGATACAGGGCGGAAAATGCTCTTCAATACCTGCCCAATACCCGCTACCGCGTCGTTGTCACGGCGGACGTTCCCACCCATCGATATTCGGTAACGGTCACGCCCTCCGGTCAGGCTCCTGTCATCATTGCGACTAACTACGCATTCCGGACCGAGCAGTCCTCCATAGGGTTGTTGGGAAACCTCGCCTTCACCGCCACCAGTGGCTCCTCCATCGTCTCCAATGTCGTCATTGGCAACGCCGCGCCTGCGCCCTCGGCACCGACCAACCTCAGGATCATCGAATAAACGGTCATTCTGCCCGAGGATGGCGCTGTTTGGCGGTGAACGACGATCCACCGCGCACCTCGCCACCCAGGCAAGGTGTCGGGGGGAAAGCGAGGCGACACCGGCGGCACCCCGCAATGGGTTGATCCGGAGTCTGGATCAGCGCGGCATTGGGGAGCGTGGAGGAGTTCAAAATCAACCCATGCGCGTTCTTTACAGTTTTCCATTCCGAATCGGTGCGGAGCGTATCTGCAGGACGGCTTGGTATCAGGTGGACGGCGCGGTGCGCGCGGGTGCTGAAGTCACCGTTTTCACCGGATCGGTCGCAAGGAGACTGCCTTCGCAAATCCGCTTGCACACGACATTGTCGTTAGGCCGTTTCCGCATTCCCTTGCGCGCCTTGGGAAGAACGCGCGCCTGTCAGCTTCACGATTGGATGACGGCAAGATGGCTGGCGGCCCATCCATCTCAGATTGACGTCGTGCATGGTTGGCCGCTCGCTTCGCTGCTCACGCTTCAGACCGCAAAACGGCTGGGGATTGCTTGTTTTCTTGAACGTCCCAACGCCCACACGGCATATGCCTATCAGGCGGCCGCCGAGGAAGGCAGGCGGCTTGGAATTGATCTTCCACCCGACCACGATCACAGGCACAACCAGAGCTACCTTGACCACGAGGAAAAGGAGTACGCCGGCGCCGATTTCCTGCTTTGCCCGTCAGACTTCGTAGCGCAGTCGTTCAGAGACTGTGGATTCGACCAAGGGAAGCTGCTCCGGCATCACTACGGATATGACAAGGATAGATTTTTCCCGGGAAGCCAGGATCCGACTGAAGATCGGGGGCTGGTGATGTTGTATGCAGGCGTTTGTGAACCGAGGAAGGGGCTGCACTACGCGTTGGAAGCGTGGCTGAATTCCGGGGCGCATCAACAAGGGAAATTTCTTGTTTGTGGGGAATTTGTTCCGGGATACGCCGAGAGGCTTGCGAACCTGCTGGATCATCCCAGCGTGCAGGTATTGGGACATCGGAACGATCTGCCGGAACTCATGAGGCAGTCGGATTTGTTCGTCCTGTCGTCGGTGGAGGAGGGCAGCGCGCTGGTAACCTATGAAGCCAGAGGCTCCGGGTGCGTGCTGCTGGTGTCCGACGGAGCCGGAGCTGTATGCGGACACATGGACAACGCGATGGTGCATCCCATGCGGGACATCGGAGCGTTAACCAAGGACATCAACCATGTGAATCTGGACCGGGCGTTCCTGAAGCGCCTGCGCAATGCGTCATTGTCCACCATCGGCGACATCACCTGGAAAGGTGCGGGCAGGCGGCTGGTTGAAGTCTATTCGACCAAGATCCGGACACCGGAATCCGGCAGGAGTTGAATCTTTAGGACTAAGGTTTGTTGAGGAAGAGCTCCTGTGCCCCAGATCGCAGATCGGAGTCGGAGTCGGGAGTTAAGTCAGAGTTTTTATTATTAGCTGCAGAATGATCAATATGTCACATACGCATGTCTGTCTCTTTGAAGATAGGCAAGACTGCATTCTTGGGGTGAAGCTGCTGGTGTTGAGTGCCAGGCGGCACGAGCCGCAATGGTTGTTCCATGCGTTCATGAGAAACATGAACCAGGAGGATCTCGACTGGCTTTCGAATCAGCCAAACGTCATGTTGAGGAAGGAAGTTTCCACGCCGCAGACGGGATGGAGCGTCAAGCCATCCTTATTGAAACAGCTATTGAGTGAGACCGGCGGACCCGTGATTTGGTGCGACTCGGACATTATCCTCGCATCGTCCGTGTCGAAGCTCATCGAGCATTTGTCAGAGGAGGTTTTTGTCGCCACGGAAGAATACGGTTGGGGCCGATCCAAAGGAAGCCGACTGAGGGCGGCGGGCTGGAATCTGACTGAGTCGCGGCGCCTCACTTCGACGATCAATTCCTGTCTGATCAAGGTGAATGTCTGTCATCGGCCCTTGTTGGACGCGTGGGATGAAAGTCTGATGGATCCGACTTACCGGCAGGCGCAGGCTCAGTCATGGTCTCAAAGACCGCTCCACCTAATGGGGGATCAGGATGTGCTTACGGCGTTGCTATCGTCGGAACGATTTGCGGGAATCCCTCTTTTCCTGCTGAAGGATGGAAGGGACATCGCCCAGTGTTTCCAGGAAGACGGCTACACCGTGCAGGACAGGCTGAGGAATGCGTTGATGGGCCGCACGCCGCCGTTGATTCATGCGCAAGGCGGCAAACCTTGGACAAAGGGTCCTCGGGCGGTTTTTCAACAATTGTCCCCTTATAACCGGATTGCGGCCCCTTACGTGAAACGCGAATTTCTACAGGACCACTGGCTCAAGGCGGATGATCCGGGTGCGAAGGTCATGGAAACCCTGTTCTTCAACGAACCGAACCTCTGTGGGATCATCCCGGCGTTCCAAAGAACCCTGCTCCGCGTCTGGACCAACCGATCGACAATTCTGCGCTTGGTCCGGTAGTTCCACGAGAACAACAGTTGATACGCCCTTGAGTGGATTGGGAATCCGGCAAGGCCTCCGCATATAACGATGAATCCCGTCGCTCTTATCTTTTTTCTGGTGTGCGCCGCCGCGTTGCTTGCGGTGCCGCGCAAATGGGCTCCGGTGCCGCTTCTTATTGGCTGCACCTATATGACCTTGGGCCAGGGAATCGAACTGGGACCGATCTCGCTGCCAGTGTATCGCATGCTCCTCCTTGTCGGCACGATCCGGGTGGTGACGAAAGGCGAGTCGCTTCCCGGAGGGCTCAACCTGATCGACAAGTTGATGATCGCCTGGGGCGGCTGGATGCTCTTCGCGAGTTTTTTCCACGACCCCGAGCGGGCGGGACCGGTGACAACCGCCGGGGCGGTTTTCAACCAGACGCTGATCTATTTCCTCATCCGGATCTGGTGCGCGGATCTGGAGGAAGTGGGCGACGTGATCCGTATCATCGCCTTGCTGTTGGTGCCGATCGCGATGGAAATGATGGTGGAAAAGCTCACCGGCAGGAACATCTTTGCGGTCTTTGGCGGGGTGCCTGACTGGGTTGTCATTCGCGAGGGGAAACTGCGGGCTCAAGGCCCGTTTCGCCACCCGATCCTCGCAGGCACGGTGGGCGCCACTTGTATTCCCTTGTTTATCGGAATTTTGAAACGTCACCGGATTGCCGCCATGGCTGGCATTGCGGCCGGAATCGTCATGGTCTTCGCTTCGGCTTCCAGCGGCCCGGTGATGAGTCTGTTTGCATGCGGAGCCGCTCTGCTGATGTGGCGTTTTAAAGCCCATCTCAATAAATTGCGCGTTGCCGCGGTGTTGCTCTATGTGACGCTGATGTTCACGATGACGAAGCCGCCGTACTATCTGATATCGCGGATTGATATATCAGGTGGAAGCACGGGATGGCACCGCTCGTTTCTAATCGAACAGACCTTCAAACACTTCTCCGAGTGGTGGCTTTTCGGTACGGATGTGACCCGCCACTGGATGCCAATGCAGGGCATCGCGCACGATCCCCAACACACGGACATCACCAACTACTACATCGGTTTCGGAGTGTCAGGCGGTTTGCTGGCCTTGTTGCTCGTGATTTGGATGCTGCTTGTGGCGTTCAAATGGGTTGGCCACATCCATGACAACCGCATCGCGCAGTGGCCCGATCAAAGCTTCATGATCTGGTGCTTCGGCGCCTGTCTGTTTTCCCACGCAGCAACCAGCATCTCCGTGGCCTACTTCGACCAATCAATGCTTTACTTCTGGCTGAGTGTGGCGGTGATCAGTTCGGTTTACTCCATCCTACGCTTGGGTGCCGGCTCCGCGGCACCTGACCCTGAAGTGCTGGATTCGGACAATGATGACATCGATGATGCCGAATCCGTCGCCCGGGCCAACGCCGAATGGCGCCGAAGGCTCTGGGAACGCATGGCGGGGGACGCTGTCGGCCGACCCGGCGAACCGCGGTAACCGCCACGCCGACCGCTCAATCCGCCCATGTCCATTTTTCTCCATGCCTACCGCGCGACAAGGCGCATCCGTGACAAGCTTGGCTCGCTGTTATTTGCAGGAGCTTTCCATCGCTTCGGCAGACGGTCAATCATCTGCCTTCCCGTCCGTCTGGGCGGCGAGTCGGGAATCGAAATTGGAAGTGAAGTCTATATTGGCTCGAACTGCTGGATTGAAGTGATGGATTCGGATGAGTCGAAGCTCCAGCCAGTCATTTCGATCGGCCACCAGACCTCCATCTCGGGTGATTGCACGATCACCGCGGTGTCGCGTGTCACTATTGAAGGCGGCGTGCTGATTGCGCGATTTGTCCACATTTCGGACCATTCCCACGCCTGTGGTTCCAGCCAGGTCCCGATCAAAGACCAGGGGATCACGAAGATTTCACCGGTAACCATCAGAGAGGGCGCGTGGATTGGCCATGGCGTGGTGATTTGCCCGGGCGTCACGATTGGCAGGAACGCCGTCATCGGCGCCAACTCAGTTGTTAGAGAAAATGTTCCCGACCGATGTGTCGCCGGCGGCGTGCCTGCCAGAATCCTCCGGCGTCCCGAATCCCCCGAGCGGCCATGATCAACCCTCTTGTATCAGTCATCATCCCGACTTACAATCGGGCCGATACCGTTCAGCGCTCTATCGACAGCGCTCTGGAGCAGTCGTATTGTCCCATGGAGGTCATCGTGGTGGACGATGGATCCACGGACGCGACGGTCGGAGTGCTCGAAGGGTATGGCGAGCGCATTCGCTTCATTTCCCAGAAAAATGCCGGGCCCTCGGCCGCGCGCAACGCCGGAGTGGGATTGTCACGCGGCGAATTCATCGCGTTTCTCGACTCCGATGATACTTGGAAGTCGTCAAAAATCGCCCGCCAAGTCAAGGTTATGATAGATGGCGGCGGGACGGTGCCCTGCTGCATGTGCAATGCCGAGCTGATCGATGAGGATGGCCCGGGCAGGACCACATTCGGGGTCTCGGGCGTGATGAGCCGTTTGCAAGAGGGGTTCTGGGCAAATCCCGCGCCAATCATCGCGACTCGTTTCATCCTGTTCAATCAAGTCGCGCTTCTGCGCCGTGATGCCTTCGAGAAGGTCGGGGGGTTCAATCCGGAAATGCGATTGCTCGAAGACCACGATCTAGCCTTCCGCCTGTCCCTTTTGGGACCGTGGGCGTTTGTGGCGGAGCCCTTGGTTGAGAAATACAACGATACCCGCGGCATCGGCGTGATTGCCATGCAGGATCCATTGGTCCATTCACGTGCGTGGCGGAATGTTCTCGAATGCTTTCTCGAATATCTCAATGCCGCGGCGGGAGCGGATCCTCAGGTCGGACATTTGGTGCGTCACGCCCTGGCCGACGTGCAAGGCGAAATTCAATCTGTGGAGATGTTGCTCAACGGGAGCCGCCTTGGCCGCGTCGCCGCCAGAATCCGGATGTTTTCAGCGTCCAAGCGCCACGCGCTGCGCCGGAGAATGCCCGGCTGGCCGCGTGTCCAGGCTCTCGCATCCCTTCCCTGCGATCATGACGGGGGTAACCTGTCACCCGAATTCCTAACCATGCCTCTGTCACCCAAATCGAAAATCAATCCATGAACGAAATCATCATCGAATCCGGACGCGCGGAGCGCCAATACTGGCGGGACCTTTGGCGTTACCGGGAGTTGTTTTACTTCCTTGCCTGGCGGGATATCCTCGTCCGCTACAAGCAGACAGTCATCGGTGTGGCATGGGCGGTGATCCGCCCGCTGCTCACGATGCTGGTCCTGACCTTTATCTTCGGCAAGCTCGCGAAAATGCCATCCGGGGGGGTGCCATATCCGATCCTAGTGTTTTGCGGCATGCTGCCCTGGCAGTTCTTCGCCACCGCATTTTCGGAAAGCGGCAACAGCCTGGTCTCCAATGCCGGAATGATTTCAAAGGTTTACTTTCCGCGCCTGGTGGTGCCTGTAAGCAGCGTGATCACCAGTTTCGTGGATTTTCTCATCTCGTCAGTCCTGATGACCTTGATGATGGTATACTACGGATATGTGCCGGGAGTCTCGATTGCGATGCTGCCGGTCTTCGTGCTTCTCGCCTTTGCCACGGCCTTCGGAGCGGGTCTGTGGGTGTCCGCACTCATGGTGCGTTACCGGGATTTTCGTTACATTGTGCCATTTGTCGTCCAATTCGGACTATATGTCTCTCCCGTTGGATTCAGCAGCAATGTCGTTCCGGAGGAATGGCGCTGGTTGTATTCCATCAACCCGATGGTCGGCGTGATTGACGGTTTCCGCTGGGCGATTCTCGGCGCACAGGATATCTATTGGCCCGGGTTTTGGATTTCAGTTGCCGGTGTGATCTTGATCATCATCAGCGGCATTTGGTATTTCCGCCGCACCGAACGTACCTTTGCCGATGTGATCTGAGTGTTTTTCAAGCGAAATGCACTGGTTCCCCCTATCTATAGAGCGGTTCCATTCACCGTGCCCCCTCCAATTCAATGTTTATGAGTGAATCCATTATTTCTGTCGAAAATCTTTCAAAACGCTACATTATCGGACGCCAAGCGCAGAAAGGCGATGGACTTCGCCACGTGCTTGAGCAAGCGGTGCGGGCACCTTTTGGTTGGCTGCGTTCCGCGAACAATGGGAAGCGGGCGAAGACCGAGGAGTTTTGGGCACTCCGCGACATCAACATCGAAGTCAAGCAGGGAGAAGTCGTCGGATTCATCGGTCGCAACGGCGCGGGAAAATCAACGTTGCTCAAAATCCTCAGCCGAATCACCGAGCCCACTCGCGGCCGGATCCACCTGCGTGGACGGGTGTCAAGCCTGCTAGAAGTTGGAACCGGCTTTCATCCCGAGCTCACCGGTCGTGAAAACATCTATTTGAATGGAGCGATCCTTGGGATGGGACGCCTGGAAATCAAACGCAAGTTCGACGAGATCGTCGCCTTCTCCAGTCTTGAGAAGTTCTTGGACACTCCGGTAAAGCGATATAGCAGCGGAATGTATGTGCGGTTGGCGTTCGCAGTCGCAGCCCATTTGGAGCCAGAAATCCTGGTGGTTGACGAGGTTTTGGCGGTGGGGGACGCGGAGTTTCAGAGAAAATGCCTTCAAAAGATGGATGACGTGGCGCACGCCGGACGAACCGTCTTGTTTGTATCTCACAACATGCAGGCGGTGACGCGGCTTTGTTCGCGTTGCATTCTCCTCCACAAGGGGCAGGTCGAGCTCGACGGACCCTCCGCTCAAGTGGCGAGCGCCTATATGAACTCGGGTGTAACGACGACGGCCGTGCGGGAGTGGGAGGACGTTTCGTCGGCCCCGGGTGATGAAGTTGTACGTCTATGCGGGGTGCGCGTTCGATCGGGAGAGGGCGCGGTGGTGGATTCGATCGAAGTTCACGAATCCGTCGGAATCGAACTGGAATTCGAAGTCTTGGTGCCCGGCCACAAATTCCTCCCTCATTTCGCACTTCGAAATCAGGACGGCACCGTGCTTTTCGTGGCGGTGGATCTGGACCCCGCTTGGAGAGGGCAGCGGCGCGCGCCCGGTCGCTATGTGAGTACGGGATGGATTCCGGGTAACCTGCTGGCTGAGGGCTACATCTACGTTGAAGCCGTGATGATGACACTGGACCCCGAGGCCGTCCACGCCATCGTGGGCGAGGCGGTCGCGTTTCGGGTGGTGGATGATTTCTCCGCGACGAACACGTCACGGGGTGACTATGGCCAGCCGATGCCCGGGCTGATCCGGCCATTGCTCGATTGGACCACCTCGTTTTTGCCGCGGACCGGCGTCAACGATTGAAAATTCTGCCGATTGGCCGCCCATCATTTATCAGTCCGGACAAACAACAACTTATGGTAAAACTACAACAACCAAAATACGTGTATATGAATGGCGGCCTCTGCCTTTGGAATGAGGCCACACTCCACATCGGGTGTGAGGCCGTGACGCGGAGTTTGAATGTATTCGAAGGCCTAAAGGGCTATTGGCAACCTGAAGGTCCTTTTGGGATCGTCCAGTTGCGCAGCCACTACGAACGCCTCCGTCGTTCGGCGAGGTTGCTTCACATCCCCTTTGAGACTAGTTTCGACGATTACCGGAACGCGCTCGCACAGCTCGTCGAGGCACTGCTCGAATCCGACCAGGACATGTGGTTCCGGACGACACTATACGGCGTTGAGGGTCATTGGGGTGAGGGTACCGTCGCTGATTTGGTGATTACCGGTTACCATCAGGACAAGCGGGTTCCCGATCCGATCGCCCTTGGTCTGAGTACTTGGCGCAGGAGCCCCGATGTCTCCCTTCCGGCACGCATCAAGGCGGGCAGCAACTATCAAGTCGCGCGGCTCGCCCGCATCGAAGGTAAGGCACTCGGCTGCCAGGACATGGTTCTTCTCAATACCTCGGGGCGGGTGGCCGAGGCCACCGCATCGTGCATTGTGATGGTGCGCGATGGCGTCATTTACACTCCTCCCGCAACAGAGGGTGCCTTGGAAAGCGTTACATTGGACATTGTCGAAGCCATGGCCAAGTCGATGAACATTCCCTTCATCCGTCGCCCCATCGATCGAACCGAGCTGCTTGTCGCCGACGAAATCGCCCTCTGCGGCACACTTGCGGAACTGATTCTGGTCAAGTCGATCGAAGGCCAGCCACTCAACGGGGAGTCACCGATTCTGCGGTCCCTTCAGGCGAGGTATTTCCGGGCGGTTCGCAACGTCGATCCACATCCGTTCGTAGAGCTCTCGGTCCTGACCGACAAGGTGACGAGCGACAAGCAGCGGACTTACTGAAGAATTCCAACAGCGCAGTGAACAATGCCAAGTTCTTCCATCTTGAGTCAGATGCCGCTTTGTTGTGGCGATCCTCTCGTGCTTCGTCTGGCAGGACCGCAAGACGCGGAAGCGCTTGTGGAATTCAATACCCGGCTTTTTGACGCTCGTTTCACCGGCTGGACTGCGGATTTGGCGTCCGGCCGGCATCCGACGGTTCAGGCAGGCGATTTCACGGTGGTGGTGGACACGAGATCCCAAAAAATTGTCTCGTCGGTATGCCTGATTTCGCAGACCTGGCTATACGGCGGCATTCCGTTTCAGGTTGGACGTCCCGAGCTGGTTGCAACCGACCCGGACTACCGCCGGCGGGGGTTGGTGCGAAAGCAGTTTCAGGCCATTCATGCCCGAAGTGCGGCGAAAGGTGAGCTGATGCAGGTGATCACCGGGGTTGACTGGATATACCGACAATTTGGCTATGAGATGGGCGTCAAGATGTGGGGCAGCCGATGCGTGGATTCCATGCACTTAACGCGTTTGAAAGGACCCGGCGGCTGCCGCGTGCGCCCGGCAACCTCTGATGATCATGCATTCATCCGCAATGTCTATGAACAGGCCAGTTGCCGGGAGTTGTTTGCGGCGGCCCGTTCGAGCGAAGAATGGGATTACGAGTTCTCAGGGCGCTCGAAGGACAATACCCGGCGTCGTGATTGGCTGATCGTTGAGGATGCGGCTGGCAGTCGCCTGGGTTATGTGCAATACCTGCCATGTATCGCCCTGTCACACATGCCGATGCTCCGCATCTACCAAGTCGAATTGAAGGCAGGCGCGGGCTATCTGAATGTATGGCCGGAGCTGTTGAAAGGCCTGTGGGAAAAAGGCAAAGCCCTGGTTGCGGATGGCATCCTTGCATGCGAAGAACTACTGGGGCTGGAGTTGGCACTCGAGCGGGATCATCCCTTGTATCATGCGATACCGAAGAGCCATCTCCGCGAGATCAAGGCAAGTCCCTGGTATATCCGGGTTCCGGACATGGTCGCCTTGCTGCGCCGGATCCGTCCCGAAATGGAAAAGCATTTGATTGGCACGGTGGCGGAAGGCTACAGTGGAGAGTTAAAGCTAAATTTTTTCCGTGGCGGCATACAATTATCCTTCGAGCGAGGCCGGATCTCGAACATCGAATCCTGGAACCCGAACGAAGTGTGGGAGGGAGACGCGCGGTTTCCCGACGCCTCGTTCATGCAGTTGGTTTGTGGATGGCACCGGTTCGATAGGATGGCCGAGAGTTATGCGGATTGTTGGGGAACCCATGAGGCGGCCGTATTGTTGGATTGCCTCTTTCCTTCCTACCATGGCAAGGTGTGGTTGCTGGCTTGAACGACCGATTTGAGAGAAGGTAATTATGAGTGATCACGAAGTGATAGGGCTGATTCCTTGTGGTGGCCATGCGACCCGGATATCACCCCTGCCGTGCAGCAAAGAGTTGTTTCCAGTGGGTTTGCACAAACTTCCCGATGGTTCCGAGCGGGTCAAAGTGGCCTCGCACGCACTTCTGGAGAAAATGAGAATCGGCGGGGTAAGGACGGCGTTTTCCATCCTGCGCAAGGGCAAATGGGACATTCCGGAATACTATGGGGACGGCTCGGCGGTCGGCATGCGCGAACTCATATATCAAATCATTTTCAGCCAAAACTGATCTTGAAACCAATAATCAATCACTCCCCCTCCCTGATATGATCCACGCACTCACCCGCCTGCTTGCGCGTCCCTACAGACAGAAGCGTCCGCCCTCCAAGAGTGTGGCGATTCTGGTGCTCTTGTCTAACCGGCCGACGCTTACCGAGGACGAAATGCTTTCAGTCCGTCATCTTGAGCACTATCTGGGAAAGTATGATAGATATTTGGTTGCACCTCCGGACTCGCCTGTTAGGCTTGAGGGGTTCAAGGTCAAGAACTTCTCTTCCAAATTCTTTGGTTCGGTCGCCGCGATCAATCACCTGCATTTCGCGCCGCTGTTCTACAAGGCATTTTCCGATTACCGCTATATTTTCATTTACCACCTGGACAGCCTCGTTCTGTCTGACCAAATGGAGCGCTGGTGTCAGTCCGGAGTGGACTATATCGGTGCGCCATGGATCCCGTGCGATGATGCGCCGTGGGTCACAGTGCCGCGGGTGGGAAACACGGGATTCGGCATGATGAACGTCGAGTCGTCGCTGAAGGTTCTCTACAACCGGTATCGGCGGGAACCCAGCACCTATTGGATGGATATGTTCACGCGCAACAGTCGGCGCGTCCGCTCAATTGTTCAGCTATTGAGAAAACTGCAACCAATATTCCCCCGCTCCAAAATCGTGAACGGAATCGTGGCCGAGTGGGACATGATGCAGGATCCCAGCCCATACAGCCGGCTTGGCGACATCTTCTGGTCGGACAGGGCCGTTTCATATCTGCCGGATTACAAGGTTGCGACTCTTGAACAGGGACTCGAATTTGCCTTTGAGGTTGGTCCGCGGAAATGTTTTGAGATGAACGGCGGGAAAATGCCGTTCGGTTGTCACGCTTGGGCCCGATATGACAGGAGTTTCTGGGAACCTTTCCTGCTGCCCGGGGAAACCAAGGGTGCCTGACCCATCTCTTTCTGCAAGGGCAGGCAATCGACCTTGTTTTGTATGTTCGTAAAACGATATAAGCGGGGTTCCGGTTGACATTCTTGAGCAAGAGAAGGTTCACGCTTACGTGATCGCGTAATTCCCCGAGGATCGGTTTATGATACGGGTTGTGTTGATTGAGCTGCGCACCTGTCCCGGAAAATTTCGAGGCGTCGTGGTTCAGTTTCCCCCGACAATGAATTTCCCTCCCGATAACAGAATTTCGAAACAGCAGGATTCTGCGGATTTCTCCATATACGTTCTCACTCCGTGTGAGCGTGGAAGGGACCTCGTCGATGATTCATCCATGGGAGGAATCTTAACGTGTGATGCGTATTCGGCAATAAATTCGACTAGTCCGTCTCGAGATGGATACAACTTCCCGATTGCTTCCACGGCCGGGCGGAAACTGATCCGCCAGTTCGATACAATGTGTTTGCCCCCCTTTCCCCCTGAAATTATGAAAAAGATCAGCAGAATTCTAAATCTCGCAGGAATGTTAATGCTTGCGAAATATGGCGCTACCGTTTGCCACGCAGAGCTTGTTGTCAACGGTAGCTTCGAAACCGGTTCGATTGTCAGCGGCCAACTCACCGCGATAAACAACTGGACGGTGACGGGCAATCCGATTGGCTATGTGGAGGATGTGAACTATACCGCCCCGGATTTTAATCGGCTCGCGCTTTTCAATGCTGCCGGCAATGTTTTCGGAGGCACGATCTCACAGACTTTCGCCACCACCCCGGGGGTGACTTATGACCTGGACTATCAAGTCGGCATCATAGGAACTTCGGGCCGGAAGCAGCGCCTGCTGGTGACGGCGGCGGGCCTGTCCGCGGAGGACTATTTGAATGCGACAGGATATCCGGCCTTGTGGGCTCCGAAGCATCGCACTTTTGTCGCGACTGAGGCAACGACCACGCTGACATTCACGGATGGTTCAGGGACTCTCAATCTGGGTGACAGCGCCACAGGTTCCGACCTTTTGCTGGATCACGTGCGTGTGGCCGCAAGTGTCGCCGGCAACGACGCGCCGGTGGCGGTCGCTGACAGCTACTCCGCCACCGAGGACACTCCGCTGGTGGTGGTGGCGGCATCGGGTGTGTTGGGCAATGACACGGATGCCGATCTTGATTCGTTAACCGCGATTTTGGTGGCGGGTCCGGCAAACGGCAGCCTGACTTTGAGCGGCAATGGTGGATTGACCTACACGCCGGGTGCCAATTTCCATGGGAGTGATTCGTTCACCTACAAGGCAAACGATGGGATTGTTGATTCGAATGTGGCGACCGTTGCGCTGACGGTGACCAATGTCAACGACGCGCCGGTGGCGGTCGCGGACAGTTACTCGGCCACCCAGGGCACTCCACTTGTGGTAGCGGCATCGGGTGTCCTGGGCAACGATACGGATGTCGAACCCGGTTCATTGACCGCGGCGTTGGTGACTGGGCCGTCGAATGGCACCCTCACATTGAATTCCAATGGAGGATTTACCTACACGCCTGGCAGCGCCTATGTCGGGGCGGATTCGTTCACCTACCGAGCCAACGACGGCCTCGCGAATTCCAATGTGGCCACCGTCTCGATAGCGGTGAACGCGGCAGCCTCGGTCGCTCTTCTCAACGGCAGCTTCGAACTGGGTGCCATCGTTTCCGGCCAGGTTACCACTCTCGCGAACTGGACGGTGACGGGCAGTCCGATCGGCTATGTGGAAAACTTGATTTATACCGCGCCTGACGAACAACGACTCGCGCTTTTCAATGCTGGCGGCAACGTTTTCGGAGGCTCCATTTCACAGACGTTTGCAACCACCCCGGGGATGACGTATGAACTGGATTATAAAGTCGGGATTGTAGGAACTGTTGGCGGGGACCAGCGACTGCGGGTGACGGCGGCCGGCCTCTCCGCAGCGGATTATGTGGAAATGGTGACTGCTGGTGCGGCGAATTGGACGCCGAAGCATCACATCTTCGTGGCGTCCGCGGCAACGACTACCCTCACGTTTACGGATGGGTCAGGAGCAATGCTTGTGGGTTATAGCGCCTCCAGCTCCGATCTTCTGCTCGACGACGTGCGATTGACCGCCGGCAGCATTGGTAACAACGCGCCGGTTGCGGTTGCGGACGGCTACACGGCCACCGAGGACACTCCGCTGGTAGTGGCGGCATCAGGCGTGCTGGGCAACGACACCGATGCCGAAATTGGTTCGTTGACTGCGATATTGGTCGCGGGACCATCGAGCGGTTCCCTCACCTTGAGTGCCAATGGTGGCTTCACCTACATTCCGGATGCAAACTTCGATGGAAATGATTCATTCACCTACAAAGCCAATGATAGCATTCTCGATTCGAACGTGGTGACAGTTTTGCTGACTGTCTCCCCGGTTAACGATGCCCCGGATGCGGCGGATGACGGCTACGCGACCACGGCAAACGTCCCACTCGTGGTACCTGCCTCGGGCGTGCTTGGCAACGACACGGAACCTGATCTCAATTCGTTTACAGCGGTGTTGGTTGCGGGCCCGTCAAACGGGATTCTGACTCTCAATACCGATGGTGGATTTACCTATACGCCGGGCAGTGGTTTCACGGGGGCGGATTCGTTCACGTATCGAGCCAACGACGGAGTCTTGGATTCCAATGTGGCCACCGTTTCGCTCACGGTGAGTGCCGCGGCTCCGGTCGCGCTTCTCAACGGCAGCTTCGAACTGGGTGCCATCGTTTCCGGCCGTGTCACCGCTCTCGCGGATTGGACGCTCACCGGCAACCCGCTTGGTTATGTGGAAGACTCGGTCGCACCGCTGATCTATACCGCCCCCGACGGAGACCGGCTCACGCTGTTCAACGCAGCTGGCAATGTCTTCGGAGGCTCTATTTCACAGACCTTCGCAACCACCCCGGGAGTGACGTATGAATTGGATTTCGATGTTGGCATTGTAGGAACCGTTGGTAAGAAGCAACGTCTGTTGGTAACTGCTGCCGGTTTTTCGGCTGAAGAGAACCTGACGATGACAACTGCGGGAGCGGCGAATTGGCCACCGAAGAATCATACCTTTGTGGCGACCGGATCGACCACGACTCTTACGTTCACGGACGGTTCAGCGGCCTTGCCTGTGGGTGAGGCCACCAATTCCGATCTGTTGCTTGATCGCGTCCGGGTGGCGGTGTTCACCCCCAACTCCGCACCGGTCGCGGTAGCTGACTCGTATTCGACGATTGAGAGCATTCCCATGACGGTGGCTGCCACCGGTGTTCTTTCCAACGATACGGATGTCGATTCGGATCCGCTCACGGCGATCGGGGTCTCTAGTCCGGCGCATGGCAGCCTGACCTTGAATTCAAACGGAAGTTTCACCTACACGCCCACTGCGGGATACGTTGGATCCGATTCCTTCACCTACAAAGCCAATGACGGGGCGGTGGATTCCAACGTGGCCACCGTTTCAATCAGCGTCACTGCGGCACCCATCAATGCCCTGACCAACGGGAGCTTCGAGTCGGGCGCGATCGTTTCCGGCCAAGTCACCACGATGGCGGATTGGACAGTGACGGGTAGTGTCGTTGGCTATATCAAGGACAGCGTGCCGGGCATAAGCTCGACAGATGGCGACCGGATCGCGTTTTTCAACAGTGGTGGCAACAGCTTTACCGGGATTGTTTCTCAGGTTATTTCGACCGTGCCCGGGCGAGCCTACAGCCTCGACTTCGACATAGGCACCGTCGGCATTGCGAATCAAAAGCAGAGGCTGCAGGTAACCGTGCTCGGCACCGGGACCCTGTTATCCCGGCCTGAGGAACTGACGGCGGCTGCCGGACCCGCGCACTGGACGGCGAAGAGTTATACCTTCATTGCCGACAGTGCGACCACCACCCTCAGATTCGCGGACAACTCTTCGACCCTGTCTTCCGGCGTGTCGCACACCTGCGACTTGCTTCTTGATGGCGTGAGGATTTCCGAAATTGACGTGACTCACACACTTGCCGTAACCTCGAGTCAGGTAAGCGGCCTGGCTGTCGCCATGGCTCCGGCGGATCTTGGAGGAAGCGCGAATGGCGTGACCGCGTTCAACCGCATTTATGCTGACGGAGCATCGGTGACGCTCACCGCTACCGCTGCCTCCGGCGCCAATGTTTTTGAGAAATGGCAGAAAAACGGAAGCGATGTCAGCACCAGCCTTTCGACCACCGTGACGATAGACGGGAGTTATACAATGAATGCCGTTTATGTTGTCGATAACACGCCTTGGGCCACGGCGGATTCCTACTTCACCGATGAGGATACCCCGTTGGCAGTAGCGGCTCCCGGAATCCTGGCAAACGATACGGATCCCAACTCGCTGCCGATCACCGCGGTGATCGATGTGCCGCCTACGCAGGGATCCTTCAGCCTAAACGCCGACGGCAGCTTCACTTACGACCCGACGCCGGACTTCAATGGCACGGACTCTTTCACCTACCACGCCACCAACGGCTCGGTGAACTCAAGCCTTGCGACTGTGACGATTACCGTCAATTCGGTGAACGACGGTCCTTCAGCGGTGGCGCAATTGGTCGCAACCAACGAAGATGTTGCAGTGGGAATCACCTTGGCCGGAACCGATCCGGAAGGAGATGACTTGACGTTCGTTGTGGCTGATTCTCCCAGTTATGGAGTGCTTTCGGGTTCGCCCCCGAACCTGACTTATACACCGACCCCGAATACAAACGGGTCGGACAGTTTTACTTTTACGGTGAACGATGGCTCGGGTCCCTCGGCTCCGGCTACCGTCACGATCGACGTGGCTACAGTATTCGATGCGCCTGTTGCGAATGCCCAGTCCATTTCGATGACGCGTGGCACGACCCGATCGATCATCCTCACCGGAAGCGATGTGGATGAGGATACCTTGACATTCGCCGTGACGGTGCAGCCCTTGCATGGAACGCTCACCGGAATTGCTCCGAATCTGACCTACACGCCGGACCAGACCTATGAGGGGGCTGACAGTTTCTCCTTCGTGACCGAGGACGGCAATTCCCCTTCCGCTCCTGCAACCATTGCGATCAGTGTGAACGGGGTTCTGAAAAATGGCAGTTTCGAACAAATCACAGGTCTGGTGCCCAATTTCTGGACGGTTTCCGGCAACTATCAAATCGAAACCACCACAACCAGCCGGCCGGCGACCGATCCCCTGCTCACTCTGACTGCCAAACTGACCGCCTTTAATGCGAGCAACAAGGTCGCCAATGCGATCTTCTCGCAAACGTTCGCCACGAGACCGGGGTTCCCTTATTTGTTGACGTTTGATCGGGGTATCCAAGCCTTCATTTCCGGTACAGCCAGCACGCAAAAGATCAAGACAACCGTTACCGGTGCCTCGATTCTGCTCTCACCTCAAGAAACGCTGACGGGAAATGGCACCGGAGTCACGGTCTGGGCTTCAAGGAGTTATTCCTTCATCGCGAACAGCGCCACAACGACATTGATGTTTGAGGACAAATCCGCGCCCAATACGAGCAGTGTGGATTTGTTGCTCGACAACGTCCGGGTGATCCCGCAAGTCACGCGGGCCCTCACGGTCAACTCTTCGCCCGACAACGGAGTGAATGTGACCTTAACTCCTTCGGATGTTAGAGAAAGTGGAAATGGAGCCTCCGAATTCTCCCGCCTGTATCTCGCAGGAACGGTGATCAACATGTCCGTGCCGGCGGTGATCGGCGCCACCAATTTCCAGAAGTGGTTGAAAAATGGTGCTGATCACAGCACGAACCCGAGCATCACCATGACCATGGATGGCGATCATACACTGACCGCAGTCTATGTTCCAAACCAAGCGCCTGTGGTGACTGCGGATGCCTATTCCGCGAATGAGGATGTTCCGCTGATCGTGGCGGCGTCAGGTGTGCTCGTCAACGATTCCGATCCGGAAGCCCTGCCGTTGACTGCAATCCTGGATGTCGGTCCAAGCGATGGCACGTTGAATTTAAATTCGAACGGCGGGTTTACCTACACCCCGTCATTGAATTATCATGGCGACGATTCGTTCACCTACCGCGCGAGCGATGGAGTGGTTCAATCCGATGCTGTGACTGTTTCAATCACAGTCAGTTCGATCAATGATGCGCCGGCCTTCACCCTTGACCCCATTGCAGGAGGAGGAGCAACCGAAGAGGCGGCCTACAGTGGCACACTCGCCGGTTCCGCCGGTGATATCGATGCCGGTGACTCGTTCATCTACTCGAAGGTCAGCGGCCCGGCCTGGCTGGTGGTGGCAAGCGATGGCACTCTCTCCGGCACACCCGGCAACAGCGATGTCGGGTCCAACTCCTTCGTCATTCGCGTCACCGATGGCTCAAGTGACACGGACGAGGCCGCGTTGAACATTGCTGTGACCAACGTGAACGACGCCCCGGCCTTCACCGCCGATCCCATGGCCGGTGCCGGTGCCGACGAAGACATTTCCTATGGCGGCTCTCTCGCCAGTTCCGCCAGCGACATGGACGCCGGTGACACACTCACCTATATGAAAGTCAGCGGCCCCGCCTGGCTGCTGGTGGCAAGCGATGGCTCGCTCTCCGGCACACCCGGCAACGGCGACGTCGGAGCAAATGACTTTGTTGTTCGCATTACGGACGGTTCCAATGTCACCGACGAGGCGGCGCTGAACATTGCCGTGACCAACGTGAACGACGCGCCGGCCTTCACCCTCGATCCGATCGCCGGTGCCGGTGCCGACCAAGACGTGGCCTACAGCAGCTCTCTCGCCGGTTCCGCCAGCGACATCGATGCCGGTGACTCGTTCACCTACTCGAAAGTCAGCGGACCCGCCTGGCTGCTGGTGGCCAGCGACGGCACGCTCTCCGGCACACCCGGCAACAGCCATGTCGGAGCCAATGCCTTCGTCGTCCGCGCCACCGATGGCACAAGCGCCACTGACGAAGCCGCGCTGAACATCGCGGTGACCAACGCCAACGACGCCCCGGCCTTCACCCTCGATCCCATCGCCGGTGTCGGTGCCGACGAAGACGTGGCCTACAGCGGTTCTCTCTCCGGTTCCGCCAGCGACATCGATGCCGGTGACTCGTTCACCTACTCGAAAGTCAGTGGTCCGGCCTGGCTAGCAGTGGCAAGCGACGGCACACTTTCCGGCACGCCCGGCAACGGCAATGTCGGAGCCAACGCCTTCGTCGTCCGCGTCACCGATGGCACAAGCGCCACTGACGAAGCCGCGCTGAACATCGCGGTGACCAACGCCAACGACGCTCCGGCCTTCACCATCGATCCCATCGCCGGTGCCGGTGCCGACGAAGACGTTGCCTACAGCGGTTCTCTCGCCGGTTCCGCCAGCGACATCGATGCCGGTGACTCTATCACCTACTCGAAAGTCAGCGGCCCGGCCTGGCTGCTGGTGGCAAGCGATGGCACTCTCTCAGGCACGCCCGGCAACAGCGACGTCGGAGCAAACACCTTCGTCATCGGCGTGACCGATGGCTCAAACGCCACCGACGAGGCGGCGCTGAACATCGCGGTGACCAACGCCAACGACGCGCCGACCTTCACCCTCGATCCCATCGCCGGTGCCGGTGCCGACGAAGACATTTCCTATAGCGGCTCGCTCGCCAGTTCCGCCAGCGACATGGACGCCGGTGACTCGATCACCTATATGAAAGTCAGCGGACCCGCCTGGCTGCTGGTGGCAAGCGATGGCTCGCTCTCCGGCACGCCCGGCAACAGCGACGTCGGAGCAAACGCCTTCTTCATTCGCGTCACCGATGGCTCAAGTGCCACCGACGAGGCGGCGCTGAACATTGCGGTGACCAACGTGAACGACGCCCCGGCCTTCACCCTCGATCCCATCGCCGGTGTCGGTGCCGACGAAGACATTTCCTATAGCGGCTCGCTCGCCAGTTCCGCCAGCGACATGGACGCCGGTGACTCGATCACCTATATGAAAGTCAGCGGACCCGCCTGGCTGCTGGTGGCAAGCGATGGCACTCTCTCAGGCACGCCCGGCAACAGCGACGTCGGAGCAAATGACTTTGTTGTGCGCGCCACCGATGGCACAAGCACCACCGACGAGGCGGCGCTGAACATCACGGTGACCAACGCCAACGACGCGCCGACCTTCACCCTCGATCCCATCGCCGGTGCCGGTGCCGACGAAGACATTTCCTATAGCGGCTCGCTCGCCGGTTCCGCCAGCGACATGGACGCCGGTGACTCGATCACCTATATGAAAGTCAGCGGACCCGCCTGGCTGCTGGTGGCAAGCGATGGCACTCTCTCAGGCACGCCCGGCAACGGCAATGTCGGAGCAAATGACTTTGTTGTGCGTGTCGTGGACAGTTTTAATGCTACGGATGATGCGGCATTAAACATCACGATCAACGACGTGGCTGGCAATGGCTTCACTGAATGGCTCGCTGAGTATAGCCTTGTGGCCGAACCGGGAGATGATTCAGACCACGATTCGATCAGCAACGCCGTCGAATATGTGATCGGTGGCAACCCTGCGAACCAGAACAACGCCAATCTGCTTCCAGTCTCCGCCCCGGTCATTGCCGATCCGGATGGGATCAATGGCAGCTCGGCATACCTCCTCTTCACCTATCGTCGCACGGACCGTGCGAATAACGATCCACTGACGACAATCAAGGTCGAATGGGACACTGACTTCGTCGGCCCTTGGACGAATGCGGCAGGCAGCCCGGGTGTGGTGGTCGTTGAAGAAAATGATGCGTTCGCTCCCGGAGTGGACCGCGTGAAGGTATATCTGCCTCGTTCGCTATCGCCGAACGGCATGCTTTTCGCCCGACTCAGCGTCTTGATCGAAGTGCCCGACACGGTCGCTGTGCCAGCCTACAATCAGTGGATGGCAGGATACAATCTTACAGCCGACCCCGGAACAGATTCCGATGGGGATACGATCAGCAATGCGGTCGAATACGTCATTGGCGGCAATCCTTCCAACCAACCGGACGCCAACCTTATGCCGAAGGTGGCACTGCTATCCGCAAATCTGGATGGCAACCCGGGCAACGAGGACTATCTGGTTTTCACCTATCGGCGCTCCGATCTAGCGAATACCGATAGCGCAACGACTATCAGAGTCGAATGGAGCACCAACCTTGCCGGGATATGGACCCATTCCGCCGGAACCCCCGGTGTTGTGGTGACCCAGGACGACAATGGTGCCGGCCCCAACATCGACTTCGTGCATGTCCACATCCCCCGGTCACTTGCTGCGAATGGCGCGCTGTTCGCCCGACTCAGTGTGCTGGTTGCGACTCCCTGAATGAGTCAGGCATCGCAATCAACCACTGGAAAAATCGGAAACTAACGCCATGGCACCCAGTCATTCGACATCCATCGCCCGGTGCGATGCTCCCGGGGTGATGGAAGGGTCATCGCCCGGATGCCTGCGGAAGCTCTACAGGCACACACGCAATCAACTTCACAACGCCTGGTTGAGGGGTTGCCTCAAACATTCCGGGCAAGGTGCCTTCGGATGTCTCGCCGCGAGGTTGGCATCGTGGGGAACCATGCCTTACCATGGCCGGGCGTTCCTGGCTGAAATGACGCCGCGTGGATTTGTCGCGCCCAGCGCGGCGATTTCCCATCCTGACCTTCGTCTCGGAAAGCATGTGTATATCGGCGACCATGTCGTCATCTCATTCCTCAACGGTGGAGGCCCTCTGGAATTACAGGATCAGGTGCAATTGTATGGTGATGCCTTCCTACAGACGGGCTCGGGAGGAAGGCTCCGTATTGGTGCAGGGACTCACATTCAGCCCGGTTGCCATATTCACGCGATTCTAGCAGACATCACAATCGGCAAACAAGTCGAGATCGCCCCGGGATGCGGGTTCTACTGTTATGATCACGGAATCGACCCGGGCGTGATGATCATGGAGCAACCGCTCAAGACCAAGGGTGGAATTTCGGTGGGTGACGGAGCTTGGCTTGGGCACCGGGTCACGGTCCTCCAAGGTGTGTCCATCGGAGCCGGTGCCGTGATCGCTGCCGGCTCGGTGGTAGTTCACAGCATACCGGACAATGCGATCGCGGCCGGCGTTCCCGCTCGCGTGATCCGATATCGATCGGCCGCAAACGACATTTCGAAGAACGAATCCACCCCCAATACCCCAACATGAAAGCAGTTATATTCGCGGGGGGCTTCGGGACCCGCATTAGTGAGGAAAGCACCGTTAGGCCAAAACCGATGATTGAAATCGGCAACCGGCCGATCTTGTGGCACATCATGAAGATCTACTCTGCCCACGGCATCAATGACTTTATCATTTGTTGCGGGCACAAGGGCTACTGGATCAGGGACTACTTCGCCAACTACCACCTTCACACCGCCGACGTCACCTTTGATCTCAGGAATCAGCGGGCCTCCATCCACCGCTGCGATGCCGAACCATGGAGTGTCACTTGTATTGAAACCGGCGAGAAGACAATGACCGGCGGCCGCTTGAAACGCGCCGCGGAATACCTCGACGGCGAAACCTTCTGCCTCACCTATGGCGACGGTGTCAGCAATATCGACGTCACGGCCAGCATCGCCTATCACAAGACTCATGGAAAGCTTGCAACCCTGTCCGCGGTGCAGTCACCGGGCCGTTTCGGCGTATTCACCCTGCATGCCGGCAGTGACGCGGTCGATTCCTTCGCCGAGAAGCCGCAAGGCGACGGTGCCTGGATCAACGGCGGGTTCTTCGTGTTGGAACCGGGAGTGATGGATCACATTGCCGACGATTCAACCGTCTGGGAGCGCGAACCCATGGAAATCTTGGCAAGGGAAGGCCAGCTTCAGGCATGGCGGCACGACGGGTTCTGGCAGCCCATGGATACCTTGCGGGACAAAATGTATCTCGAGGAACTCTGGGCGGAGAATAATCCCCCGTGGAAACTCTGGTAGAACCAACCGCCGAATTTCCAGCCATCCGAAAAGCAATCAGCATCATCACTCTTCACCTCGGGAATCCGCTTCCCACCACTCATCATCATCATCATGCATACCCCCGAATGCCGTTTTTGCGCCGAGCCACTCACCCATGTGATGTGCGACCTTGGCATGTCCCCCCTTGCCAACTCATACGTGAGTTTTGAAAACTCGCAGAATGCCGAGAAGATCTATCCACTCAAGGTCTGGGTCTGCGGCGAATGCCTGCTTGCACAGCTTGAAAGTTTCGAATCACCCGACGCCATCTTCAGTGACTATCTCTATTTCAGCAGCTTTTCGACCAGCTGGGTGGAACATGCGCGCCGCTATTGCGAGATGATGACCGGGCGCTTCGGCTTTGATGGAAGCAGCCAGATCATCGAGATCGCAAGTAACGACGGCTACCTGCTCCAGCACTTCAAGGCAAAGGGCATTCCGGTGCTGGGCGTCGAACCGGCGGCAAATGTGGCGAAGGTGGCCTGGGAGCAGAAACAGATTCCCAGCGTTGTGAAATTCTTCGGAGTGGAGACGGCGAAGGAACTCGTCGGTTCGGGGAAGTCGGCGGACTTGCTCCTGGGCAACAATGTGCTCGCCCATGTGCCTGACATCAACGACTTCGTCGGAGGACTGAAGATCGCCCTCAAACCTGCCGGAGTGATCACCTTTGAATTTCCCCACCTGCAGCGGTTGATTGACGGCAACCAGTTTGACACGATCTATCACGAGCATTTCTCCTACCTCTCGTTCCTTGCGATGCAGAAGGTGTTCGCCCGCCACGGGCTCACGCTGTTCGATGTGGAGGAACTTCCTACGCACGGCGGCTCGCTTCGTATTTTAGCCCGCCACACCGAAAACGCCGGCGAGGCCTTTGCCACCACGGAACGTGTGGAAGCGATGCGGAAACAAGAATCCGATTTCGGTCTGACGAAGATGGAAACCTACACCGACTTTGGTGAAAAAGTGAAAACCACCAAACGCAAGCTCTTGAAATTTCTCATTGAGGCAAAGGAAGCGGGAAAAACCGTCGTGGGTTACGGCGCGGCCGCCAAAGGCGTCACTCTGGTGAATTATTGCGGAGTACGCGACGATTTGGTGGACTACGTTGTGGACAAGAGTCCTTACAAACAAAACCACTTCATGCCGGGCGTGCGCATCCCGATCTATGCGCCGGAGAAGATTTTCGAGACCAAGCCGGATTACGTGCTGATTCTGCCATGGAACTTGAGAAAGGAAATCAGCGGGGAAATGGCGCAGGTCCTCGAATGGGGCGGCCGCTTCGTGGTGCCGATCCCCGAAGTCACGGTGCTCGATTGATTTCGATAATGGCAGCGCTTCATCCTGATGAATCTATCGAACATTGAGGCCTCCGGCCACGAAATGCACGCCTTGGCCGCAGAGTTGTATCCACTCTGCCGGAGCATCACCGGCGATGGTGTGCGCTCCACCATGCGACGCCTGGCACAAGATATTCCGCTCGAAATCCACGAGATTCCAAGTGGCACACAGGTCTTTGATTGGACCGTCCCCGAGGAATGGAACCTCAAGGACGCCTGGATCAAGGCTCCTGACGGCCGCAGGGTTGTCGATTTCGCCAACCACAATCTGCACGTCGTCGGCTACAGCATTCCGGTGCGGGAGAAGATTTCGCTCGTGGAATTGAAATCGAGGTTGTTCAGTCTCCCCGGGCAACCGGACCTCATTCCCTACCGCACGAGTTATTATAAGAAGACCTGGGGCTTCTGCATGGCGCACCACGAGTTGGAGCGATTGCCAGATGGGGAATATGAGGTCTGCATCGACTCAACCCTTTCAAACGGAAGCCTCACCTATGGCGAATGTGTCATCCCCGGCGCCACAAACGAAGAGGTTCTGATTTCCTGCCACACCTGCCATCCTTCGTTGGCGAACGACAACCTCGCCGGCATTGCCGTCGGGGTGGCTCTGGCCAGACAGCTTGCGAGCCGGCCGCGGCGCTTGTCCTACAGGTTTCTGTTTGCTCCTGCGACGATTGGTTCCATCACTTGGCTTGCACTCAATCAAGCGGTGATTTCCCGCATCAAACACGGGCTCGTGATCACTTGTGCCGGCGATCCCGGAATCGTGACCTACAAGAAGTCCCGGGAGGGAAATGCAATCATCGACCGGGCCATGCGGCATGTTCTCAAGACCGGAGGCGCGGAACACCGGCTGACCGCTTTCCACCCCTACGGCTATGACGAGAGACAGTATGGCTCCCCCGGCATCAACCTGCCGGTGGGCTGCCTGATGCGGTCGCCCCACGGCACGTTTCCAGAGTACCACACCAGCGCCGACAATCCCGATTTCATCAAACCCGAATGCCTGGCGGACACTCTAACAAAAGCGCTGGAGGCGCTGGAGGTCCTTGAACACAACGCCCGCTTTGTGAATCTCAAGCCGATGTGCGAGCCGAGACTCGGCAACTACGGGCTCTACGGCGATGGCGGCGGCCAACGAACCGGAGAGTTCGATGAACTTGCGCTGCTTTGGGTGCTCAACCAATCGGATGGCAGCAACGATCTTCTGGCAATCGCCGAGCGCTCCGGAATGCCGTTTCGGAAGATCCTCGCCGCAGCAGTGGCGTTGGAACGTGCCGAACTCTTGCGGAGGGAGCATGCGTGAAATCCCAGTTCTCCATGCCGGGTCTTGAACGGCGGCTCCAGCCATCGATTCGACCTCAATCAATCGCACCCAGATATCAGAACCACATATGAAGACACAGTTTGATCAAGATCAGGAACAGGGCAGGGAAGCGGATGCCACGGCTTCGCAAGTTGTTGCGCGCGACCTCGCCGACATCTGCCGGCGTTTGGAATCCGAGTTCAGCGCCATGCAGGGCAAAACGCTGTTCATCAGCGGTGGCGCCGGGTTTTTGGGCCACTATCTCGTGCAGTCGGTGCTGCACTGGAACCGGACGCATGACGGCGCCGAACCAATCAAGGTCATCGCCGGCGACAATTACATCCGCGGGGTTCCCGAATGGCTAACCGCCCTTGCCGGGGATCCCACCCTGACGCTGCTGCGCCATGACATCACCCACCCGCTGCCTGACGATATCGGTCCGATCGATTACGTGATTCACGCCGCCTCGATCGCCTCGCCGATCTATTACCGGAAGTATCCCATCGAGACCATGGACGCGAACGTCAACGGATTGCGACTCCTGTTGGAGCGGTGCCGCGAGCAGCAGGCGGCCGGCCATCCGATATCGGGATTTCTCTTTTTCTCCACCAGCGAAATTTACGGCGACCCCCCGCCCGATCAGATCCCCACTCCGGAAGACTACCGTGGCAACGTCTCCTGCACTGGTCCGCGCGCCTGTTATGACGAATCGAAGCGCTTTGGCGAAACTCTCTGTGTCAATTTCTCCAGCCAATATTCCCTGCCGATCGCCTCGGCGCGTCCTTTCAACAACTACGGACCCGGGCTGAAGATCACCGATCGCCGGGTAATTCCCGATTTCGCCCGCGATCTGTTTGCAGGCAAGGATCTCGTTTTGTTATCCGACGGCACGCCAACCCGCACGTTCTGTTATGTGGCGGATGCCATCGTGGGTTACTACAAGATCCTCGCGCGCGGCAGGGCCGGCGAGGCCTACAACATCGGGAATGAAACGCCGGAGATCTCCATGCTGACCCTGGCGGAGATGCTGGCGGCGGGCGCCCGCGACCTTTTTGGATATGCGGGGAAGGTGGTGAGAAACTCCAGTGGCGACCAGCATTACCTAACGGACAACCCACAGCGCCGGTCGCCTATCATTGCCAAGGCGAGGAAGGAACTCGAATTTGAGCCCGAAGTGCCGCTAGCCGAGGGGCTTCGCCGCACCTTGGTCTGGTATCGGGACAACCAACAAGCACAAGACGCCTGATGAAAATTTCAATCATTGGAACCGGTTATGTGGGTCTCGTTTCAGGCGTCTGCCTGGCCGAGAAGGGGCATCACGTCGTATGCGTGGACCTCGATCCGGCAAAGGTCGATCAGATCAACGCGGGCCGATCGCCGATCCATGAGAAGGGACTGGATGAATTATTGCGGAAACATTGCGGCGGTAATTTTCGCGCGACGACCGATCTGCACGCGGCCGTTCTCGACTCGGAAATTTCGATGATTGCCGTGGGCACTCCGTTTGACGGCGATGAAATCGACCTTCGTTTCATCCGGGCGGCGGCGCGGCAGATTGGCGCCGCGCTGAAGGACAAGCCAGGCTATCATGTCGTACTGGTGAAAAGCACGGTGGTGCCAGGAACCACCAGTGAGGTCGTTCTTCCGCTGGTTGAAGAAACCTCCGGGAAGCGCGCGGGCCGGGACTTTGGGATAGGAATGAATCCTGAATTCCTCCGGGAAGGTGAAGCGGTGCAGGATTTCCTGTATCCCGACCGCATTGTGTTGGGTGGGCTGGATGAACGTACCCTTGATGTGCTAGAGGAACTCTACCTGCCCTTCCCCAATGTTGACCAGATCCGGGCCAATCCGCGCACGGCTGAGATGATCAAATATACGGCGAACTCGCTGCTGGCCACGATGATCTCCTTTTCTAACGAAATCGGAAACCTCTGCGCGTCCATTCCGGATGTGGACGTGACCGAAGTGATGCGGGGGGTTCACCTCGACAAACGCCTCAGTCCGATTCTGCCGGATGGCAATCGCATCACTCCGGCATTCACCACCTATCTTGAGGCGGGCTGCGGATTCGGCGGCAGCTGCTTCCCCAAGGATGTCAAGGCGTTGGTCGCGCACGGCCGCAAGTTGGGACGAAACATGCGGTTGCTCGATGCCGTGGTAGAAGTCAATATCGCCCAGCCCGGGGCAATGATGACGCTGCTCGCAGGGCACTTCGATCTGCTGGAGGGCGTGCGGGTGACGGTTCTGGGACTTGCGTTCAAACCGGGTACCGACGACATCCGCGAGTCGCCTGCGATCCCGATCATCATGGAGTT
This sequence comes from Prosthecobacter debontii, assembly GCA_945869465.1. Taxonomy (GTDB): domain Bacteria; phylum Verrucomicrobiota; class Verrucomicrobiia; order Verrucomicrobiales; family Akkermansiaceae; genus Luteolibacter. The sequence continues at coordinate 56,613 of CAMBPB010000001.1, read as the reverse complement.
GCTAGCCCGGAAGGCACAGGTCACTGCTTTTGATCCGGTGGCACGGAAGGAGGCGGAGAAACATTTCGGAGACGGCGCCCTCGACTATGCGGATACGCTGCACGAAGCGCTCGAGAATGCCCAGGCGGTGTTGTTGCTGACCCGCTGGCCGCAGTTCGATCGGTTGCCGGAGATGCTGGCGAAACATTCCAAGCAACCGGTTCTCATTGATGGCCGCCGGGTGGTCAACAAGAACAGCGTTGAACGATACGAAGGCATCGGACTGGGTCCGGGCGACAGGAAATTCGTAGTGGCAAGTTGATGCAACCGGCGGGAACCATTTCAGGCGAAACCAAACCATGAGCTCGGCTTCTGAAGATATGTGCTGCCTCGAGGCACTGCCACCTCCACCATCAGGCCGCCATGGCTGGCCATGGGATCAGGCGACCGAGCCGTTGCCTCCCCGAATGGCGGATGGAAGACCGTGGCCGAAAATCAGCATCATCACCCCGAGCTACAATCAGGGACAATATATCGAGGAAACCATCCGCTCGGTTCTGCTACAAGGTTATCCAAACCTGGAATTTCACATCATCGACGGGGGGAGCGGCGACCAGACGATAGAGCTGGTTCGCAAGTATTCACCTTGGCTGACCAGTTGGGTCAGCGAGCGGGACGGCGGGCAGTCCGATGCGATTAACAAGGGGTACGCGCGTTCCACCGGTGAGATTTTCAATTGGTTGTGCAGCGATGATCTTCTGGCGGACGGCGCGTTGCGGAAAGTAGCGCTGCGGTTTGTGGACAATCCCGCAACCGATGTGGTGGCGGGAGCCTGTGTGTTTCAGTATGATGACGCGCCGGAAAGAACTTGCGTGAGGCAGGTGGACTGGAAGGATTGGGAGCTCGCGCCCTATTCCGGGGCGATTTGGCAACCCAGTTGTTTTTTCCGCCGCAAACGGGTCGGGCGACAGGACCTGGTCCGCAGGGATTTGCACTACTGCATGGACCGCGAGTTGTGGGCCTACTTGTGTTCGAGAGGCGCCAAATGGGGATGGGCGGAGGAGGTTCTCAGCGTTTTCCGATTCACAGGGGTGAACAAATCCATCGTTGGCGGGCACAAGGTCGTCAACGAGTTGGATGTGATCTATCAATCTTATTTCAAGGAAACCGTGCCCCTGCCATTCCTGCTTCGCAAATGCTGGCTGCCCCTGGTACGCGTTAACGTGCCACCCCGGTCAGGGTTGATCCGGTTGGTTTTCCACATCGCTTCACGCGGCATCACCATGATTTTATTAGCGCTGTATCCGCGCGCGCGAGTGCGCTCGCTGCAAAGGGATTTCTATCACCACGGGCGCGGTGTCCAGGAGCAGTCGTAAAGAAGCACGACAAAAATGCAGGTTTCCATCATCATCGTCACCCGGAATCGCGCGGAGGATCTCGTCCAGACTCTTGCGGCAATGGCCGGCATCAGGGTTCCCGATGGATTGACGGCGGAACTGGTGGTTGTCGATAACGGATCGACGGATCACACGGCGGAAGTGGTGAGGTCGGCGCGAATGGACAAGATCGGGGTGAGAACTGTTTGTGAGGAAATGCCCGGTCTTTCCCACGGGAGAAACCGCGGCCTTGCGGAGACCACTGGCGAAATCGTCATGTTCACCGATGACGATATCAGATTCCCGGAGAATTGGCTGGTGGCGATGACCGCTCCGGTTGTTTCAGGAGCGGCCGAGGCGGTTTGCGGCGGGGTTGAGATTGCCCCTCATCTTTTGCGTCCCTGGATGACTCCGCTGCATCGTTCATGGCTTGCATCCTCTGAGTGGCTTGATTCAAGTGAACCGCAGGGCATGGTTGGCGCGAACATGGCGTTTTCGCGGGATGTTCTTCGAAAGGTGCCGGGCTTTGACGCGGAACTTGGCGCGGGGGCCTTGGGAAGCTGTGAGGAATCGCTCTTTTCATCGCAATTGAGGGAAGCCGGCTATCAAATCTTCAATCGTTTGGATGTCTGTGTGGAACATCACTTCCAACCGGTCCGCTTGATCAGGAGCGCGTGGTTAGATGCGGCGCAAAAACAGGCAGCCTCACGCGCCTATTGCGGACACCATTGGGAACATTGGGGGTGCCGCTTCGGGCGGGCGAGGCTACTCCGTGCAGCGTGGAATTTGTCACGGTGGAGGAGCGCGAATCGCCGCGCGATGGAAGCTGAGGGATGCAGCGAGGAGGAACTCGCGCTGATTGTCCACGAGTCGATGATCCGGGCCCACCTTCGGGAGAGCCGCCGTCCCCGTAATTATAACAGGCACGGACTCCGCAGAGTCAGGTGACGGCGGTCGTCCCGCACGTTTTATCAGGCAATGAAACAGGTCAGCGTGGTCATTCCAACCTACAACCGGGCATCCTATGTGCCGGGTGCGGTGCGCAGCGTGCTCGAACAAACAGGGGTGTCCTGCGAGGTGCTTGTCATCGATGACGGATCGACGGATGCCACCGCGGAAGCACTGGCTCCATTCATAGGCCGGATCCGCTACATCAGGACGGAAAACCGGGGAGTCAGCGCGGCAAGAAACCGCGGGATTCTTGAGGCGACGGGGGATTGGATCGCATTTCTTGATTCCGATGACACCTGGCACACCTCAAAGCTCGGCAAGCAGTTGGAATGCATGGAACGAACCGGTGCGAAGGTCTGCTTTTGCGTCAGTATGGACGAATCCGGCGAACCGCTGGACGATCTCAATCGAATGGATCCGACGTTGGAGGAATCCTCCGGACGCTTCTATCCCCCGGAGGATTGCAGATTTTTCAAACATCCGAGGCACCCTTTCCTCCAGTCGATGGTGGCCGGGCGGAATGCCCTGATGAGATCCGGGATTTTCGACGAGACACTGCGGGTCGCGGAGGACACCAAGTTGATATACAAACTGATTCTTGGTTTTGGTTACGCCGTGGTGAACGAACGCCTGGTCAACATCTGCCGCGACCGTCAAGGGCCGGGCTTGTCCGATACAATGGATCCCGCAAGCGCTTTCACGAGATACGATTGTTATACGAGAGTCCAAGCAGGGGTTTACTGGAGGCTTGTTCCGCTCGATAGTGAGGCGGCGGCGGTGGTCAGGCGCAGCATGCTCTACTTCGCCTCGAGACAGGCCGAGATCGCGTGCGCCCTCGGTAAGAAAACCATCGCCAGGCAATACGCATCCGCCGGGTTGAGTCCGCATGCGGGGTGGAAATGCGTGGTTAGAAACCTACTGATTTGGGTGGCCTATCCGTATGCACGGCGGATGTTCTCCAAGAAGTGGAATGGCTAAGATTGAACGGTTGCAAAGCACATGAAGGATGATCGAAAAAAGGTAGTTGTGGTTGGTTCCGGGGGACGCCTCGGGAGCTCGTTGTTGAAGTTTCTCGGGAGGGCCCATCAGGTGATTGGATTTGATCACAAGCAGCTCGATCTCGGCTCCATCCGGTCGATCGATGAGGCGCTCGGGGAGCTGGATTTCGACTGCCTTTTCCTAACCGGTGCGCTGACCGCGGTTGACTACTGCGAGACGCACGAGCAGGAAGCCTTTGCCATAAACGCCACGGGGCCCGGCAGGATCGCGGATATTTCAGCGGGCAAGGGTGCGCACGTCACTTACGTCAGCACGGACATGGTGTTCGGGGGTTCCAAGCCGGATCCCTATGTGGAATCGGACAAGCCGGATCCGATCAGCGTCTATGGCGCGTCGAAACTCGCGGGTGAGACCGCGGTCTTGGAATACTCGCAAGCGAATCTTGTGGCGAGGGTTTCATGGGTTTATGGACCTGGCAGACCGGCATTTCCGGAGTGGATCATCGGCAAGGCCTGCTCCGAAGCGAATCTGACTCTTCCCGGAGACAAGGTCTGTTGTCCCACTTACACCCTTGATCTAATCGAATGGATGGCGGCATTGGCGTTCGGCAGCCCGGGCGGGCCGGCTTCGGGGATCTACCATTTGTGCAACTCGAGGCCATGCACGTGGCGGGAGTGGGGGCAATTCTGCATCGATACGGCCCGCGATGCCGGAATTCCTGTCATCGCAGGGGAAATCGCCGGTGTGCCGGTCGATTCGGTTCCGGCCTTCGTGGCGAAACGTCCGCTCAACAGCGCGATGAGCACGGAAAAATTCACCGGCCTGACGGGAATCCGCCCCCGCGAGTGGAAGCAGTCCCTACGCGATTTCGTAATACAAGACGGGTCGTTCGCAAGGTATCAATTGACGCCGCACGTCCCTTAATCATCCCCTCGGATCGAAAGCGCCTCCATCGTTTCCGAAAATTACGGCACCCGAATTTCCCCCACTATGAGAATCCTTGTCACCGGCGGAGCCGGATTTATCGGCTCGAACCTGGTCCATTACCTGTTGGGCGATGCCTCCCGCGAACTCGGCGTCGATATCGAGCGGGTTGTCGCCCTCGACAAACTCACCTATGCCGGCAACCGCGCCAGCCTAACAACCGCAGATGCTGATCCAAGGCACGTGTTTGCCCAGGGGGACATCTGCGATGGCGAGTGGGTGGGATCGCTGCTGCGCGAGCATGCGATCGATTCGGTCATGCATCTTGCCGCCGAGTCGCATGTGGACCGATCCATCGACAATCCGGAGGAGTTCATCATGACGAATTTTGTGGGAACTTACCGGCTGATCGAAAGGTTCCGCCGGCATCTTGTTGAAACCGGACGGCTCGCAGGCGGAAAGAGCGGGTTTCTCCATGTGTCCACCGACGAGGTGTATGGCTCGCTGGGGCCGCAGGATCCCGCCTTCTGCGAGGACACTCCCTACGCGCCTAACAGCCCATACAGCGCTTCCAAGGCGGGCAGCGACCACTTGGCGCGGGCCTACCACCACACTTATGGGCTGCCGGTGGTCACCACGAACTGCTCGAACAACTACGGACCTTATCAGTTTCCGGAAAAACTGCTGCCGCTGATGATCCGCAAGACGCTGAAAGGGGCGCCGCTGCCGGTGTATGGCGACGGTTCGAACGTGCGGGACTGGCTCTACGTCGAAGACCACTGCCGCGGCCTTGCCCTCGCGCTCTTCCGGGGCGTGCCTGGCAGAACCTATGTGATCGGCGGGAAGTGCGAGATGAGGAACATCGATGTTGTTCACGCCATCATTGAAACCGTGCGGGAACTCGCGCCGGGCATCGTGACCAGGCCCGCCGACGAGTTGATCACGTTCGTGAAAGACCGGCCCGGACATGACCGGCGTTATGCGATCGATCCCTCAAGGATCGCAAGCGAGCTTGGCTGGGCGCCGCGTGAAAATTTCGCATCGGGCCTGCGCAGGACGGTACAATGGTATCTCGACAATGAGGACTGGACCCGTAAGTTCGAGGACGGAAGTTACCGCGGCGAACGACTTGGAACCCTGAGCTGACCCCATGAACGGCATTGAAGACAGCCATTTGAAACTTTCGCCCGCGGAACAATCGTTGCGCAAGGGGATCATTCTCGCGGGAGGAACGGGCAGCCGCCTGTTTCCAATGACGCACTCCGTGAGCAAGCAGCTCATTCCGGTGTATGACAAACCGAGGATTGACTATCCACTCACGGTTCTGATGCTGGCCGGAATTTGTGAGATTCTGGTGATCTCGACGCCGCGCGATCTTCCGGGCTTCAGCAACCTGCTGGGCGACGGTTCGCAGTGGGGTCTGGAGATTTCCTATGCGGAGCAGCCGATACCCGAAGGCCTTGCCCAGGCATTTCTGATAGGAGAAGAGTTTATCAACGGAGAGCCGGTGTGTCTGATCCTCGGTGACAACCTTTTCTACGGGCACGAACTCGGCGTATCCCTGCTTGCGGCATCGAGACGGGTGGAAGGCGCCACGGTGTTCGGCTATCACACAAAGGAGCCGGAACAATACGGCGTGGTGGAGTTCGATGCGCAAGGGCGCGTGGTTTCACTTGAAGAAAAACCCAGCCGTCCGAAGTCGAACTATGCGGTCCCCGGAATCTATTTCTTCGACAAAAACGTCGTCGCCACCGCCAAAAGCCTCAAGCCATCGGTGCGGGGCGAACTTGAAATCACCGACTTGAACCGGCTCTATCTGGAACGCGGCGAACTGAAAGTCGAATTGCTTGGCCGTGGCACCACCTGGTTGGACACGGGCACCCCGGACTCGCTGGCTGACGCAACCCAGTTCGTGCAGGTCATCCAGCAAAGGCAGGGATTGAAGATCGCCTGTCCTGAGGAAATCGCGTTCTCACAAGGAAGGATCGATCGGGCCAGGCTCAATGATTCGATCACAAAATACGCGGGCACCCCGTATGGCGACTATCTGAAATCCCTTTGATCCATGGAAGCCAAACCAGACAATCGGTGGAAGGGCGTCAAGGCGTCAGCCCGGGCGCGGCTTGAGACGCGGGATTATTCCAAGGATGCCCTGGCCCGCCGTCTTGCGGGGAATGGCGTGGGCGCGGGCGAAGTCATTCAAGGGCGTGCCGAACTCGATGACGCCTGGATCCCAGGAGTTGAGCTTTTTCCACGCCGGGTGTTCCAACAAAAAGGGAGGGGATATTTCGCGGAACTCACCCGTCTCAATGAAGGCGTGCTGGACCGGATCGGCCTGGCCCCGCAACAATGGGCGTCCGCCCTCATGCACCGTGACAGCGCCAAGGGTTTCCACATTCACCCGCCTTTCATTCCCGACGGTGTTTGCGCCGGCCAGTGGTTCCGGGACTTGTTTGTCGAAGCGCCTGAGGATTTTTCCCGCCGTCCCTATGGCAGTGAACAATGGGATGTGATGTTTTTCCTCACTGGCATCTGTGAAATGATCCTGGTGGACGAACGCGAGGGATTGGCACGACGAGTCATGCGCTTCAGCATCGCTGGTGACAGTAGGCCGGGAAATGACAACGCTGCCGTAGTGATTCCGCCTGGAGTAAGTCATGCATTGCGCAGCATCGGCAATGAAGATCTGATCATGGTTTATGGAACGAGCACCACATTCAATCCGGATTGGGAAGGCCGCATCGAAAGCGGGATTGAAAACGCGCCGCTTCCTGTGGATTGGACGGACTACTTGGAACACTGAAACACATGACGAGCGGGCGAGGAAATGATTTCCAGACGACAACAAGGACACAGACAGCTAACTACCAACCAATAAACAATATGACGACGAAAATGATAAATCACAAAGCCGGAGCGGGCGCCTGGCTTCGGCAGCGCCTGGCAACCGGAATGATCGGCATGGCCGCGTTGCTCGCGGCATTCGCTTCCGTGGGTTGCGGGAACATGAACCCAGCCCCGATGGTGCCGGCGGAAGCCTATGTATCCAAACCAAGCGGCAACCTTGCCCCCGGCGATCAGATCAACGTCGCGTTCTCCGGCGCTCCCGAGTTGAACACCAAGCAGAAGATCCAGCCCAACGGCAAGGTCAGTCTGCCCACCGTCGGCGATGTCAGCGCTTCGGGCAGGACCATCAACAGCTTCCAGGCGCAATTGACGGCGCTCTATCAACCTCACCTTCAGGATCCCACGGTCGTGGTGTCGCTTGAGACCGCCTCGGCGGGCGTGTATCTGTCCGGCGAAGTGCTGAGACCGGGTAAAATCCCGCTCGACCGTCCGATGACGGCGTTGGAAGCGGTGATGGAAGCCGGAGGCTTCACTAAATTCGCCAATCCCAAGCAGGTGATCGTGGTGCGCAATCAAAGCAGCAAGCAGAACCGCTATGTTTTGAACATGAATGACGCGCTGACCGGTATGGAAAGCAGTCCGTTTTATGTCAGGCCGTTTGACGTGATCTATGTCAAACAGAGCGCCTGGTGATATCGCCCGGCGAACTGTTGAAAGAGGAATCCGTTCCGGCGGCGGTAGGCCTGGAGGGCGGCAGCGTGAGCACAAGATAAGCCAGCGCGAGCGGCACGTAGCCCTCAAGCCCGGCATAGGACCGCGAAATGAAATTCCCGGTGAAAGCAGAGCCGAAGAGACGCTCCATCCGGCACGTTCCTTCGGCCACGCTCCCGCAGGCGCGGTCACCGACTCGCGGTCCAAGGAAGCCTTCGTGTCCAAAGGAGCCAACCCGCTTCATGTCGATTGCACATCGCCATGAAGCGGCCCCTACGAGAGATGCGCCTGATAGGCAGAGGCGTCCATCAGGTTGGAAACGTCCGCGGGGTTTTTCACGCGGAGTTTGAAAATCCAGCCTTTGCCGTAGGGATCGGTGTTGACGAGCGACGGATCAGCTTCGACCTCCGGGTTGACCTCGACGACCTCGCCGCCGACGGGGGCGTAGATGTCGCTGGCGGCCTTGACGGACTCGACGACGGCGGTCGGATCCCCGGCATCGACGGAGCGGCCGACGGCGGGGAGCTCGACGAAGACGACGTCGGTGAGTTCTTCCTGGGCGTGATCGGAGATGCCCACGGTGGCGAGGTCGCCCTCAAGGCGGACCCATTCGTGGGAGGAGCAATAGCGGAGGTCGCTGGGGGTGTTCATGGGAAGAGATTGCGAGTTGATAGTGGATGGTTGGGAGTTGAGAGGAAGCTTGTTGTCATCGTTCCAGCCCGAGAGCGATGGCCCATTCATCCCAGCGTTTCCGCAGGCCATGGCGAGACAAAAGATCGGAAGGGACCGCTGCTTTTCGCGCCATTTCGGCATTCCGCGGGAGTTCATGGGAAAGACAGAAGATGGCGCGACAGAAGACAGAAGACTGGGAATAAAGCCGCGGAAAGTGAAGCGGCCGGAGGTTGGTGGAATTCTCTTGCCGCCTTCCGTCTTCCGTCTCCGATTCATCTGTCTATTTCCTATAAAACGGCTTTTTCACGACTTTGGCGGGGAACCGCCGGCCGCGGACGTCGATTTGGAGATCGGTGCCGGGCTTCGAGTATTCGGCGGGGAGGTAGGCCATGCCGATGCCGGTCATCAGGGACGGGGAAAGCGCGCCGCTGGCGAGTTCGCCGATGACGGTGCCGGCGGCGGAGGAAACCGGGTAATGGGCGCGGGGAGGCGGGCCTTTGGCGGTGTATTGAAGTGCGGTGAGTTTCACGGCCGGGCCGTCGGATTTCTGGCGCAGGAGGGTATCGCGGCCGATGAAGTCGGGTTTTTCGAGATCGCAGAAAAGCCCGAGACCGGCCTCGATTGGCGAGCGTTCGGGCGAGAGGTCGTTGCCATTGAGCGGGTAGCCCATTTCGAGGCGCAGCGTGTCGCGCGCGCCAAGACCGCAGGGGGCGGCACCGGCGGCGAGGAATTTTTGCCACCATGAGATGCCCTCGGCGGCGGGGCAGAAGAACTCGAAGCCATCCTCGCCCGTGTAGCCGGTGCGGCAGACGATGGCACCCGCGGCGGTGGTGACGATGCCATTTCTGGGAGGCAGGGTCTCGCCCGGACAGACGATGGCGAAGGTTTCCGCGGCAACCGGGCCCTGGATCGCCATGCCGGCCCAGAGGTCGCTTTCGTTGCGAAGGATCACCTGTTCATCCTGATGGCTGGCCAGCCAGAAAAAGTCCGGCTCGATCATCGAGGCGTTGACCACGAGGAAGTAGTCGTTTTCCCCGGTGCGGTAGCCGATGAGATCGTCGATCACGCCGCCGTTGTCGTTGAGCATCAGTGTGTATTGCCCTTGGCCGGGGGCGAGTCTGGAGATGTTGTTGGTGAACATCCGGTTCAGCCAGGCTTCGGCGGTGGGGCCGCTGACGAGGAACTGCCCCATGTGGGAGATATCGAAAATACCGACCTTGGTGCGGACGGCGGTGTGTTCATCGATGATCGACGAGTATTGGACCGGCATGTTCCATCCCGCGAAGGAGACGAGGCGGGCACCGAGAGCCTGATGGGCGGCCTCAAGCGGCGAGTGTTTCAGAGCGGACATTTCGCCCGGAGTTTGGGAATCCGGTCCCGCGTTGTCAACCGGCGGGATTGGCACCCCATCGGATGTTAGCTCCGCGCCAGGACACCCTGCTGCGAACGCACCATCTCTGGCCAAGGAGCGGCGGAACGTGTCCGCCGTGCCCATAGAAAGGCCATGACAAGCGCCTTCGCTCATCCCATGGTCCCCACATGGACCTGGGCGATTCATGCATCGCTCCGCCTTGTTTCACCACTCTGCGCCCAAGCCGTATCTTGCGGCGAGTTCCAGCAGGTCCTCGCGCATCGGCCATTCGTCGGGGCGCTCGCTGGTGGCGTGGCGCTTGCTGGCACCTTTGAGGGTCATGCAGCCGGTGTTGTCGCCGATCTGGCGAATGGCTTCGACCTCCTCGGAAGTTAGACGCACGTCAGGCAATGCGGCAAACTCGCGGATCTTGTCTTCGATTCGTCGGGCGGATTCGCCGGCTTCCTGGATGAAGGTGGGCACCACGCTTTCCACCGCCGGATGGCTGAGGTTCCAGATCGAGGCGAACTGCAACAGGGTGAGGCCGTGTTTTTCCGCGACCGGAAGCATACGCCCGGCTTTTTCCATGCCGTGCCCGACCCAGCCTTCCGGCCGGTAGGTCCGGTGATCGCCGGGCTTGAATTCATGGCCGGGCAGCCCCAGATCGCCGTGAAACACGCCGCCGTAATCGACCACGCGGGTCATCACTTTCACGCCATGTTTTTCGCAGGCGGGGAGCGTGAGTCCCACCGGCCAGGGTTCCAGCGGGTTGAGTATGAGCATCGACCAATCGATGACTTCGCCGAAGCGCTCGAAGCAGCCGACAAGATCGAGGGAAAATCCGTTGGCCGGGCCGGGGGCGATGCCGAGGTGTTGTGTGAGACCGGCATCTCTTACGCCTTGCATCGCCTGCCAGAGCGGCTCGCTGGTGTAGCCGATTTCATCCGGGTTGTGGAGCATCAGGAGATCGAAGTGATCGGTGCCGCAGCGTTCGAGTTCCTTGGCGGCGGCCATCTGGATGAAGCCGGCGTATTGGTCCGGCCCGCGGAGTTCGGGGTCGGTGAAACGCGGATAGCCGCGGCTGCCCTGGCGCTGGCCTTCGTAGAAATCGTGGCCGATCATGCCGACGAGGCTGTAGGTGCCGCGGTCGATGCCGTTGAGGGCGCGGCCTAGCAGCTCGTCCGCCTTGCCGTTGCCATAGACGTCGGAGGTGACGAAGGTGCGGATGCCTGCCTGATAGGCGGTCTCGATGCAGCCGATGAAGCGCTCCTCGGAAAGGGTTTCTCCGAAATGCATGAAGCGTCCGCCGCTCCAGGTGCCGTAGGCAGTCGTGGTGGGTTCCATAATCGTGTGGCGGATGACTAGTCGAAGCGTCCGGCGGGGTCAACCCCAAGCATCGGGGCGGCAGCTCAGGCCGCCGCCACCCGTGCGGTTTCCAGCAGACCTTCGAGTTCGATGATAGAGAGCGATCCGCTATCGACATCCCGGGCTCCGTGATCCATCGTTCCCGCGAGTATGATTCGTTTCCCAGCCATCGTGATGATCCTCGCGGCCACGGCGCTCCCTTCGTCCGCCGCGTCCCGCTTCGCCCTCGTCAAGGTGACGGAAAGCTACAAGGACCTGCCCTCGACGGTGACGGCAGCACCAACACGAGCGTGCCTGTCATCCTTTACAGCAAAACACCCTCGGTGGACATCACCGCTGACGTGAAGGGTGCCTTGCAGGATCTCGCCGTCGCGGCTACGCTAGCCCCAGCCGCTCCGGTTTCCGCTCCTCAGCAACCCGCCACCCCTTCGCTCAAACCCACCACCCCGGCCCGGCAACCCGCCACCCCACCCAAGCCTTAATTACTCATGGATTCCCTCATCACTGCTCTCCAACATCCATTCACCTTGGGCCTGCTGCTTGGGCTTTTGATCGCCGGTTTCGTTTGGAAAGCCGGCTTCAGTGCCAGCCGCCACGCCACCCGCGAATTCAAGCGCGTGAGCACCGAAATGAAGGACCTCCAAGGCCACCTCAATACCCAGCTCAAAATCAACGCCAGCGGCAATGAGGCGTTGAAAACCGAGTTGGAAACCCTCAAGCTGCAAAATGAAACGCTGCGGGTGAATCTCGCCATCCTCCAACAAAAACCCGGCAAGGCGGAACAGCGCCACCTACAACTTTATGAGTTCGCCGTCAGTGCCATGCGCGAGCAGGCGCCAGGCTTCGCTCCGGCATGGGAAAAAGCCATTCGTGACGCCGAGGCCAAAATGAGCGCGGCGGACACCGGGCTGTTCAAACTGGTCCGCCGGGTGATCCCCGGATTGGGGCATTCCCCGTCCTCACCGACCGCGGTGATCGTCAACGAAGATCCGGCCAGCAACGTCTGATCCTCACTTCAGGTAAGGATTTTGCGCCGCCTCCCGGCCGATGGTCGTGGCCGGACCATGACCTGACAACACCCGGGTTTCCGCAGGCAACGTCAGCAAGTGCCGGTCGATGCCGGCGAGCAATTGTTGGGTGCTCCCGCCCGGCAGATCCGTCCGGCCGATCGATCCGGCGAACAAGGTGTCGCCCGAAAAGAGCACGCCTGCGGTCGCCAGATAAAACGTCACCGCATCGGTCGCGTGGCCGGGGACGTGGGCGAGTTGGAAATCCAAACCCGCAAGCCGCAGCGGCCGCTCCATTTCAATCAACGAGTCGATTTGATACGGCACGACCGAGATCGGCATGCCCCAGGCGCGGGCGGCGGCTTCGAGCGTGAGTTGCGTCGAGTAGGGCGCAAACGCGTGCAGTCTCGCTCCCCGTTCCTGCAAGGCGGCGGCATCCATCACGTGGTCGTAGTGCTGGTGCGTGAGCAGCACGTCATCCACCCGCACGCCTTGGGCATCGATCCACTCCGCGATTCCTTCCGGCGCATCGACGAGAAAGTTGCCCTCCGGGGTCTCTAGCAAATAGCCGTTGGTTTGGACGAAGCCGCCGGTGTAGGGGGTGATTTTCATGACTGCCGGGAAACCTGAACGGGCGAGGTGGCAGAGGCAAAGCGAAATCAGCGGATCGCCGACTGCGGGCGGGTATTCCTGACAAGTACAAGAATCCCGTACGTCGATTCCGGCGTTTCCCGCAGAAGATTTTTGAGGCACTGACCGTGATACTGGAAGAGATTGAAGTGCCGCCATAGGCCGATTCCTTGGCTGGCATTCACCGAGCCCCAACCTCCCACCACCATGTTACGCTACGCAGTGATATTTTTAGTTGTCGCCCTGATTGCCGCCATTCTCGGATTCGGCGGCATTGCGGGAACCGCCGCCTGGATCGCCAAGATTTGCTTCGTGGTCTTCTTGGTGCTCGCGATCATTTCGTTCTTCAGCGGAAGAAAGGCCATTTGAACCAAGTCCCGGAGAGACTTCAAATTGAAATGACCGCCGGATTGGGCGTGGAGTTGCGATCACTCCGCATATTTTGCTTCCGGTGGTTCTGAGGCGGCGGAAAAACCCGCGGCATGGCCCACCTTCAGACTTCCTAATCCCGGCGGAAAAAGTTTGGCGCCTTACGGTTTATTTGAGTCTGCTTCTTAGGGGCCACAGGCCCATGCCATACCAGCCTGGGCCAACGGCCCAAGGATCGTTCCGCCCAATGTTCAAGGGCTGAAAGCCCGGCCTATCCCGGTGTTTTTCTTGTAATTCGCACTTCATGGAGCGGGCCTACAGCCCTCAAGATCATCGCGAATCGGGAAAACCCAGCCCGTTGGGTTGGGCTGGTATATTGCCCGGCCGTTGGCCCTGAAGAGCGCCATCTTTTTTCCGGTTCGCCGCCGGAATTTCAGGGGATTCCGGTGCTGGGATCAGGAACTCTGACCTTCAAGCGCAAAAAAAACGCCCCGTCCGCGGGGGACGGGGCGTTTTGGAAAACCCGGATGCGGAGGTGGATTACCAGAACACGGCGTAAAGAATCAAGGTGGCGATCACCACTCCGATTCCCCAGATCTTGGCGCTCTTGGACGACTCCAGTGCGATGAGATCGGTGGTCGGCATCACGACCGGCTGGGCAAGAGGTTTCACCAAGGTGATGCCCATCATCACGACAAACACCACGCCGAAGCAGATGGCCATGCGGTTGAGGAACGGGATGCCGCTTTGGAATAGATAGAGATAGCCGTAGAGCAGCACGTTCACCAGAATGCCGAGCCACCCGAGGAAACGCGGTGCGCGCGGAACCAGGAAACCGAACAGGAACACCATCAGCACTCCGGGGCTGATGAAGCCCTGGAATTCCTGAATAAAGGTGAAGATGCCGCCGAAGCCCGGGTTGCCGAGATCCGGCGCGATCAGGCAGGAGATCAGCACAAACAGGACGGTGAAAAACTTGCCCATTCCCACCAGCGTGCTCTGGGAGCTGTGAGGCTTCAACTTCTGGAAGATATCGATGGTGGCGATGGTGGCCGCCGAGTTCAGCATCGAGGCCAGCGAGGACACGACGGCCCCGAAGATCGCGGCGAGCACGAACCAGGTGATGCCGGGTTTCATGAGCTTGCGCAGCAACATCGGGAAGGCGGCGTCATAATCGTAGCCGATGAGCTTGGTGCCTTGCTTAACCTCAACGGCGGCGGCGGCGGCAAGGACCTCGGTGTTTGCCTTGAGCATGTCGAGCGGGGTGGCATCGGCGGGAACCTCCAATTCGACGCCGGCCAGCTTGACGTTATGGGCCAGCACCTCGCGGGCCTTGTCGGCATTGGTGAGCGCGAAGTTTTCGGTGAACGGATACACCATGGCCGAGTCCTTCTGCATTTCCACCAGGGTGACGGCGTTCTTCTTCACCGCTTCCACCCGGAGATCCTTGCTGTAGAGGTTGAAACAAAGAATTCCCGGAATCACGACGATGAAGGGAATGATCAATTTCAATGCGGCGGCGAAGATGATGCCCTTCTGGCCCTCGGCGAGAGACTTGGAACCGAGCGTTCGCTGGACGATGTATTGGTTGAGACCCCAGTAGAAGAAATTGGGAATCCAGAGCCCGAGAATCAACGCCGTCCAGGGAATGGCGGGATCGGTTTTCGGACGGATCATGTGCAGCTTGCCGCCGGCCATGTTCTCTCCTTCGAGGGCGATCGCCTCGCCATCCTTGCCATGATTGAGAAGGATGAAGCGCTCCCAGCCGCCGGCCTTTTCCAGATCCTGAACGGTGGCCGTGGAATTCGCGACCTTGGTCGTGATGAGGTCCTGCGGATTCGCATCCTTCATCGCACCCAACGCCATCCACATCACCACCGCACCGCCGACGATGAGCGCCGCACCCCAGATCAGGTCCGTCCATGCGCAGGCTTTCAGACCGCCTACAAACACATAAAGCGCTGCGGACAAGCCGATGATCCAGCAGCCCACCGTGATTGAGCCGAGGTCCATCCCGAGAACACTGTGACCGGCAAAGAACACCGAGACCACCTTCGCACCGGAATAGATCACCGAAGCCGTGGGCACACCCACCAGGATGATCAAGGTGGAAATGGCCATCACGGTGCGGGAAAGCACGCCGAAGCGGTATTCGAGGAATTCCGGAATCGTGTAGATGCCGCAGCGGAGGAGTTTCGGCAGGAAAACGAAAGCGACCACCACCAAGGTGATCGCCGCCATCCACTCGTAGGATGCGATGGCCATGCCGAGCCAATCGGCGGCCTGGCCGGACATGCCGACGAATTGCTCGGTGGAGATGTTGGCGGCGATGAGCGAGAAGCCCACCAGCCACCATGTCAGGCCGCGGCCTGCGAGGAAATATCCGGCGGCACCACCGGATTCGGCGGCGCCCTTGGTTTCCTTGTTGCCTTGCCAAATCCCGAAGGCGATGACGCCGATCACGGCGACAAAGAACAGGACCATGTCGAGCGTGCCCATCGCGCCGGATTCGGCGGCGGCTTGAGCGAGAATGGGAAGGGTCATCATGCTGGTGTTTTTTGTGCTATCGCGGACGTGCGGCTCACTCGGCGGAGAACTTGTGGATCATCACGTGATTGTAGGTCTCCCCGGGACGAAGCACGGGAGTCGGGAACGTCGGCTGGTTCGGTGAATCCGGAAAACCCTCGGTCTCCAGGCAAAGCGCGCTGCGTTTGGCATACTTGACGCCCTTTTTACCGGCGACCTTGCCATCAAGGAAATTGCCGCCGTAGAACTGGACGGCGGGTTGGTTGGTGGAGATTTCCATTACCCGGCCGGATTTCGGGTCTTTCAGGCGGGCGGCGAGACGCACGCCTTCGCCCTTTTCAAGCACCCACGCATGGTCGTAACCGCCGCCGAATTTGAGGGCTTCGAAGTCCTCCTCCACCCGCTTGCCGATCACGGTCGGCTTGGTGAAATCCATCGGCGTATCCGCCACCGGAGCGACGACGCCCGTCGGAATCAGGCCGGCGTTGGTCGGCAGGTAGCTGGGCGCGGCGAGCATCAGTTCATGGTCGTTGATGGAGGTGGTCGGATCGCCGGAGAGGTTCCAGTAACTGTGATGCACGATGTTGAGGACCGTCGGGGCGTCGGTGGTGGCGATCGCCTCCCACTTCAGTTCGTTGGCCTCGCTGAGCGAGTAGGTGACCTTGACGGTGAGGGTTCCGGGGTAGCCTTCCTCGCCATCTTTGGAGACGTAGGAAAACTCCACGCCATTGTCGGCGGTCGGCTTGCCGGTCCAGATCACCTTGTCGAAACCCTTGAGGCCGCCGTGGAGGTGGCAGGGAATGCCGCCCGGATCGTTGTTGGTGGCGAGTTTGTATTCCTTGCCTTCGAGGGAGAATTTCCCGTCCTTGATGCGGTTGCCGAAACGGCCGACGGTGGAGCCGAAGTAAGAGGTGTTGGTCAGCCAGCCGGCCAGGTCATCGTAGCCGTGGGTGAGATCGGCCAGTTTGCCGGATTTGTCCGGGGTTTCCATCGAAACGAGGATCGCCCCGTATTCGGTGACGCGGGCCTTGAGGCCGTTTTTGTTGGTGAGGGTGAAGATTTTCGCCTCACGACCATCCGGCAATTTGCCGAAGACCTCCGGATTCTCTGCGGACTTGCTGCTCATGGCGGGATCTTTCTGACAGGAGGCCAGACCGATGACCAGCGCGGAAACCAATAGGTAGGGGTTCTTCATACGCCGGTGGATTTCGCTGATTTCGCGGGGCGTGCCAAGCGTGAATTTTCCGGAAACCGATGGGTGACGAGCCGCCGCTCCGGTGCTATGAGCATCGGTATGAATGACCACAGCCACTGGAATGCCCACCTGAGCGGGATCCTTGCGGAATTCGGCTGCCAGACCGGCACCCTCCACCGGACGGCGCCGGGCACCAGCTCGCTCGTTTTGGTTTGCCAAATCGGCGTGCCGGACGCCTTGCTGGAAAAAATCTCGGCGATCCCGTTTGGCAAAGGCATCGCCGGTGCGGCCGCCGAACGCCGCGAACCGGTGCAACTCTGCAACCTGCAGCAGGACCTCGGCGGCGTTGCCAGGCCGGATGCCCGGCAAACCGGCGTCTCGGGCTCGTTGGCCGTGCCGATTTTTGCCACCGTCTCGGCCCAAGTCATCGGGACTCTGGGCATTGGCATGACCCAGCCACACAATTTCACCCCGGAGCAGGAGCAAAGCCTGCAGCAGCACGCCCGGGTGATTGGCGGATTTTTCGAGGACAAAGCCGCCCGCGGTGATTGACCCGGCCGGGGATGTCATGAACACTGGTGCCATGACCCCGGTGGAATCAGCGACGAAAATCCTCGATACAATGCTCGGCCATCTCGGCCTTCCGGCAACGATCGAGGTGCAGGAAACCCACGACGGACCCTGCCTCCAGGTCCACTCGACCGAGAGCACGGCAATCATCGGCCGGGATGGCGAACGGCTCGACGATTTGCAATATCTCGTCAACCGCATCCTGCGCCGGCAGTTGCCCAAAGCCGAGCGCGTCAAAGTGGATTGCGAACACTACCGGACCATTCGCGAGGACCAGATGGCGGCGGAAATCAAAGACATCGCGGAGCGGGTGAAAACCACCGGCAATCCCTATCAAATGCGCCCGCTCAACGCCTACTACCGCCGGATGGTGCACAACATCCTGATGGATGACCCGGCAATCGAAACCCACTCGCCGGAGGGCGATGAGCGCCTCAAGCGGATCACCATTTCCGCCAAATCCCCCGCCACCCCCGCTTGATGAAAAAATTCTTCTTTGACTGTGGAACCCGGGATGCGACCGCCTCGTTCGGGATCCTCGCGCTGCGAATCATGATCGGGCTGATGATGCTCTGCGGCCATGGGATTTCAAAAATCCAGGATTTCCAGAAATTGATGAAGGGGTTTTACGTGCCGGATTTCTTTCCGCTCTATTACATGTCGCCATCGGTGAGTCTAATCGCCTGCATCACGGCGGAAGTGGGGGCGTCCATTCTCATCATTCTGGGCGTGGCAACCCGCCCCGCGGCTTTCGTGTTAGGGTTCAACATGGTGGTGGCCGCCTTCGCCGTGCATGGCGCCGCGCCGTGGATCCTAGGCCCGGGAGTTCCCGTCGCCAAGGAACCGGCGTTGCTCTATCTGATTCCGGCGATCGTCATCATCCTCACCGGAGCCGGCGCTTTCTCGCTGGACGCGGGCATTTACAAGGAAGGCAAACGCCGCCGCTGGTGAGATCATGGAAACGCACCGTCTCGTCCTGCCGGGTGATTTGAACCACTATGGTTTCCTCTTCGGAGGCCGCTTGCTGGCATGGATCGACGAGGCGTCATGGATCGCCGCCAGCCTGGACTACCCGCATTGCCAGTTCGTCACCGTCGCGATGGACAGCGTGGAGTTTCATCACAGCGTGCGCGAGGGGACGATCCTGCGGATCACTTGCACCCACCAACGGGAGGGTAAAACCAGCGCCTCTTATGCCGTCTCGGTGATCGACGAAAAGGCCGGGCCGCATGCCATTTTCACCACCCGGGTGACTTTTGTCAGCGTGGATGACGCGGGGACCAAACGCCCGATCCGCGGCTGATAGAGCCACGCCAGTGCAACCCCACACCGCCGTGCTGCCGCCGATCGAAACCATCGATATCGTCCTCCCCCTCGAACAATCCGAGGACGATGCCGCACGCCGCCAAGCCGCGGCGGCGAAACTCGGCGTTCCCGTTTCCCGCATCGGCGGCGTGAAACTCCGCAAACACTCGATCGACGCCCGCCAGAAGTCGGTCAAGGTGCAGCTCCGGCTCGACGTCGCGCTGGACAACCCGCCGCCGCCGGACGTCACGCCGCGCTGGTCCGCCCCTCCACTGCCGGCGCATGGCCGCACGGTGGTCATCGTGGGATGCGGTCCCGCAGGAATGTTCGCCGCGCTGCGCTGCCTCGAACACGGGGTGAAACCCATTCTGCTGGAACGCGGCAAGGACGCCAGCTCGCGGCGCTTCGATCTCGCGCCCTTGCTGCGCGAGGGCCGGGTGATCGAGGAATCCAACTATTGTTTTGGCGAAGGTGGCGCGGGCACGTTTTCCGATGGCAAGCTCTACACCCGCGCCACCAAACGCGGACCGGTCGCCCGGATCTATGAAATTCTCGTCGCCCATGGCGCGCCGGACCGGATTCTAACCGACGCGCACCCGCACATTGGCTCGAACCTCCTGCCCAACGTGGTCAAGGCGATCCGCACTTCGATCCTCAACGCCGGCGGCGAGGTCCGGTTTCAAACCAAGGTCGTCGATCTCCTCATGACCGGAAACCACGTCCGCGGCGTGCTGACCGCCGACGGAAGTGAGATCCGGGCCGATGCCGTGATCCTCGCCACCGGCCACTCGGCGCGGGACATCTATCGGCTGCTCGCCGCCAAACACATTCTGTTGGAACCCAAGCCGTTTGCGGTCGGTTTCCGGATCGAGCATCCGCAACCGTTCATCGACCGCACGCAATACCACCTCGATTGCGGTCAGCAACGCCCGCGCCTGCTGCCGGCGGCGCGTTACCGCCTGGCCACCAAGATCCGCGACCGCGGCGTGCATTCGTTCTGCATGTGCCCGGGCGGCTGGATCGTCCCGGCCTCGACGGAGAACGACGAGGTGGTGGTCAACGGCATGAGCCTGTCGCGACGCGACTCGCCGTTCGCCAACTCCGGCATGGTTTGCACCGTCGAGCCCGAGGACCTGCTGCCGCTGGTGAAGGAACACGGTGTTCTGGCGGGCCTCGCGTTCCAGAAAAACCTCGAACGCGCCGCCAAACAAGCCGGCGGCGGCGGCCAGATCGCGCCGGGCCAGCGGGTGCCCGATTTTCTAGCTGGAAAAGTCTCCGCCGATCTGCCGGAAACCAGTTATTTCCCCGGCACGAATCCGGCGCCGCTGGATGAATTGCTGCCGCCGTGGATCACCAGCCGGATGCGCGAGGGCCTGCGGCTGTTCGAGCGCCAAATGCGCGGCTACACCTCGCGCGAGGCTCTTTTGTTAGGATTTGAAACACGCACCAGCTCTCCGGTTAGAATCCCCCGCCGCGACGACACGCTGGAGCACCCCGAGGCGGGCGGGCTGTTCCCCTGCGGCGAAGGCGCGGGCTACGCTGGCGGCATCGTCAGCGCCGCATTGGACGGCCTGCGCGTGGCCGACGCGGTGTGCGCGTGAAGCGGGTCCGCGGGTCCGCGGGTCTGTGGGACCGCGAGTCTGTGACTCGCCTGAGGAAGCGTGGTCGAAGCGATCTGCCAAAAGGCGGTTCTCTGCGGCGTTCTCTTCCGCAGACGAGTCAGAGACTCGCGGTCCGGGTCGAAGCGATCTGCCAAAAAGCGGTTCTCTGCGGCGTTCTCTTCCGCAGACGAGTCAGAGACTCGGGGTCCGGGTCGAAGCGATCTGCCAAAAGGCGGCTCTCTGCGGCGTTCTCTTCCGCAGACGAGTCACAGACTCGCGGTCCGGGTCGAATGCCGCCAATGGAATGTTAGTTCACCTCGTCCCTGACTTCCGCGGTGGGAGTGAGGTCATCCGGAGGCAGGATCTCGCGGGCGAGGCGGTCCTTGGCTTCCTTGGCGAGTTTGCTCTGGGGATGGATGCTGTGGGCCTTGAGATACCAGGAAAGCGCGGAGCCGGTTTGTTTGGGCGTGCGGCTTTCGAACTGGCGCGCCTTGTCGAGCGCCTTGGTGAAGTCGGCCACCTTGGGGGCTAACAATTCGAGCTCGCGGCCGAGTTTGGGATCGTCCGGGAATTGTTCGCGCAGCTCGGCGAGTTGTTCCCAGGCGGCGTAGTCCTGGCCGACCTTGCTGAACTCGGCGGCCTTGCCGAGGGCCGCCTCGATTTTCATGAGGTTGGTCATGATTTGTTTGAAGGCGTCCTCGCGGGTGGCATCGCCTTGGATGACGGGAGCGATTTCATATTGGCGGCGGGCGATCTCGCGGAAGTTGCCCTCGCCTAGCAGGCGGTCGAAATCGTTGCGGATGACGACCAGGCCGCTCGACTGGCTCACCAGGGTGCGGAACTCGCTGAGTTTCGGATTGGTCGGCCAGATCTCGGTGGCGACGCGGATTTTTTCCGCCGCCTTGTCGCTGTCGCGGGCTAACAGGTGAGCCTTGGCCTCCTCGATGGCGAGGTCGGATGCGAGGGTGTAGGCGGCGATGGCGCTGTCCACCTTGGAGGAGGGGAAGTCCTTGGCGGCGGCCTTGAGGCGTGCGGCGAGTTCCTTGGTTTTGGTGTAATCGCGGGCCTGGAGAGTGCCGTAGAGTTCGTGCAGATCGCGGACATAGTCGGCCACGCGGCGCTTCTTCTCCAGCGGCAGGGTAGCGACGGGCGCGAGGTATTCGCCGAGGGCGTAGGCTTCCATCAGCCGTTGCGAGGCGGAGTGGAGCTCGTTGCGGGTGAGCATGAGATCGAAGGCCTCGACATACTTGGCGACCTCGCGGATGGCTTCGTTGGAAAGTGAGTCGAGCGAGGACACTGTCGGGCTCACGCCGACCGATTCGGAGAACAACTTGGAGACATCGGAGTCCTTATCGACGCGCAGGGTGGCATCGCCATCCTTCCAGATTTGGTTGTAGAAACGGGCGGCCATCAGCACGTGTTCGTAGCGGCGCTGGACAAACCATTGGATCATGGTGACCTGATATTGCGCCTTGGTGCGCAGCGTTTGGGCTTCGGTGCGAACGATGTTGGCCTTTTTCAGGGCTTCGATTTCAACGATCCGGCGGACGATGTCGGTGTATTGGAGGGAGTTGTTACCGGTGCCGGGCGTCTGGGCGTTTTTGTTAGCGGAACCCTTGGCGCCACCGCCGGTGGCCTTGGTGTCATTGAGGGTCTTGTCACGTTCGTGGCGCGCCTTCCAATCGGCCTCCATCTGGATGGCCTTTTTCTCCTGCTCCATCGTCAGGTTGAGTTTGTTGAGTCCGTTGACATCCTGTTTGGCGAGCATGGCCATGTAGATCGATTCGGCCAGCGACATGCAGAGGTTGGCATCGCCGGGATAGGTGGAGGCGGAGGGCAGGCGCTTGAAGGCCGAGTAAAGATCCGGGCCACCGGCGCGGAACGGCGAGATGGTGGCGAGGATTTCGGTGATGGTTGCGCGATATTGGATGGTCTCTTTGTCGTTCTCGGGCGGCTGGCTGAGGTATTTTTCAAACCGGGCCTTGAGCAGGCGGGTGTCACCGAGCGGGATGGCGACGCCGCCCACGGTGATGGTTTCCGCCGAAGGATCGAGCATTGGGATTTCCTGGCCGAGGGGACTGGCGGCGGGCGGCTTCGCGGCAGCAGCGGCGGTGTCCTGCGGCGGTGCGGCCGGCTGGGCGGACTGGCGCGGCGCGGCGGGCGGCGTGTAAACCTGGCCGTGGGCGATGGCGGCAAGCAGAAGAGAGCAAAGAATTCGGGTTTTCATGAATCAAGGGAAATCGTGGGTGTTCAGAGCCGGTTGACGCCTGTGGCGACGGCGATGCCACCTTGCCGGAACTTGACCCGGAAGGAGTATTTCTGTTTGGTGTCGATATTGAGTTTGCTGAATTCCGGGGGGATTTCGATGCTGACAAATTGGTCGCCGCCGGGGCTATCGACGCGCACGCTCACCAACTGCCCGCGGTCGGTGGTCCACTGGAGTTTTTCGTCAATCTGGCCTTTCACGACATATTCGTTGCCGCGCAGGCTGTTGCCGTTTTCGAGCAATTCGTCGATGCTCAAGGTGGTGACTTCACCGAAGGATTCGGATTTTTTACCGAGCAGGGACTTGCCGGCGAAGATCGCCACGGCAATGGCTGCGACGGCACCGATGATGATGCCTGGATTGAGACGGGAACTTGCGCGGCGTGCCATGGGACAACTGGAGTGTGTGGGAATGTGTGGAATAGCGTAGGCGGAAAAATTATGAAATCGAGGGATAAATCCTCCTCAGTCCCAATGGGGTCGGCAGGCACCTGCCCAGGCCGCGATGAGCGCGACGGCAATGTGCGCGCTCAAGGCAAAGAGGCAGCCGTTCTGGGCCGAGAGACCGGTATCGATCACCGCTTTCACCGCGTCATGGACTTGGGTTTGCAGCGCTTCGACGGAGCCGGACCACCCCCAGTATGCCGAGATGAACGGGCGGGTGAAAACTTCGACTTTTTCCGGCAGCGCGAGCACCGCTCCAGACAACGGAAGCTGGAATCCCACCAGATAAATCGACAGCAACGACGCCTGTTCAGCCGTCCGCATCAGCGCGGAGATCGCCAGGCAGATGGCGGTCATGGCCGCATTGACCAGCAGCAGAAACCCCGCGTGCTGAATAAAATCCCCGCGGAAGGCGCCGAAGAGGTTCACGAAAAACGCCATCCACAACGACTGGGTGATCACCAGACAGGCCAGAAACGCCACCTTCGATGCCAGATAGGCCGAGGGCCGGAGACCGCCGAATTTCTCCTTTTCATAAATCGGCCGTTCGCCGGCGATCTCGCGGGCCGAGTTGTTCGAGCCCATCAGCGAGAGCAGAACCACCTGGAACATGATGATGCCGGAAACCGCCGAGCCGACCTTGGCCTGGTCCGAGCGCACGCTCTGTTGTTCCTGGATCTCCGCGGCGATGTTACCTTGGCGGGTGTCCGAATAGCGGCGGATGGGCTCGGAAGCCTTGTCGCTGAAGAGAATGACGAGCAGCGGGAAACAAATGAGGATCGCCAACTGGAGGAACACCTGGCCGCGGTCGCGGAAGAAGATCCGCCAGCGGCGCGAGAGCAAGGTCGCAAACTGACTGACAAAACCCGGCAGCCGCAGCGTTTCGGGCGCGCCAGGTGCCGTCGGTGTCGCGGGGGTATCGCCAGCCTTGGCGCCCTTCGCGGCCGGCGGCGCGAGCTCCGCCGCCGGAATCTGCAGCACCCCGCTGGCGACGAGGCGCTCGCGGTTGCGCTCGAGCATCTTCTGATAGGAAACACTGTGTTTCTGCCAGGAGGCATGCCAGCGCTCGGACGGCTGGGTGGCCAGGCGCGGATAGACCTCCTCGGTGTCAGGCACGGAAAAGTAGTGGGTCAATTGTTCGGGCGGCCCGTGAAAGGCCAACCGCCCTTCATGCAGCACGAGAATCGAGTCATACAATTCCAGGTGCGAGAGCGAGTGGGTGACGGAGAGAACGATGCGGCCGTCCTTGCGCGAGAGGTCGTGCAGCAGGCGGACGATTTCCCGCTCGGAGCGTGGGTCGAGGCCGGAAGTCACTTCGTCGCAGAGCAGGATTTTCGGGTCGGAAACGAGCTCCATCGCCAGCCCGAGGCGGCGTTTCTGGCCGCCGGAGAGAACCTTCACCTGGCGGTCGCTAATCGGGCTGAGGCCGGTTTCCTCAAGCACCCGGTCAATCCGGTTGTCAAGCTCCACGGTGTCCCGGCAGCGGACGCGAAGGCGGGTTGCCGCCTCCACCGACTCATCGACGGTTAGAGGCTCGTAGGCGATCGAGAACTGCGGCACATAACCGATTTCCGAGGGTGAGAAATCGCCGTCTTCGGATAGATTCCGCTCATCCCAGAACAGGGCGCCGCCCGACTCCGGATTGAGTCCGGCGATGGTCTTGAGCAAGGTCGTCTTGCCGCAGCCCGAAGGCCCGACGATGGCCATGAAGTGCCCTTTCGGCACGCGGATCGAGACCCGATCGACCAACGGCACCTCCTCGCCGTCTTTGCGGATGGTGAAACTGACGTCCTTGAGTTCTAACACAGAGCGGGTGGTGGCTAAGGGGTGAGGAGCGTAAACCCGGCGTTGGTGCCGGGGTTGCGGAAATAGGTCGGTATGGGTCGCTTATGCGATGGGAACGATCCGGATGGTCCCGGCAGGCTTGCGCTGCAGATCGGCGGATAGAGTCGGGGCCATCGGGATCGGAGGGTTCGTCACCGGGGTGGCGGCCGGGGTGGCGGCCGGGTCGCTATTTTCCAGGGCGTTGCGGAGGGCGCCCTCGACGAGCTGGCCGCAATGGATTTTCATCGGTGGCAACGCCCCGAGATCGCCGGTGAGTTCGTGGGCGGTGAGCTGTTTCGCTTCTTCCGCGGTTTTGCCGCGCAGCAATTCGGTGGCCATCGAAGCCACGGCGATCGCGGTCTGGCAGCCGAACGCCTGGAAGGACGCGCGGTCGATCACCCGCTTGCCATCCTTCTCGGTGAATTTCAGCCACATTCGGAGCATATCGCCGCACTCGGGCGAGCCGACCGTTCCCACGGCGTCCGCGTCCTTCAGCTCGCCCTGGTTTTGGGGATTTGCGAGGGCTTGCTGGACTTTGGTTTCGAAGGAACTCATGGGGATCGGCTGGATTTCACCGGGGAATTGCCCGCCGGAACCCGGATTCTACAGGGTTCCGCAGACCATTTCAAGCATGGGTCTGGGCCGCGCCAACGAATGACTTCAGCAGGGCTAGGCGCATCGTGGCGCATCGGGAACACAAGCGGGATCTGGTTGGCGGGAGTGGTCATGGCAACCGCCGGTCTTTCCGCCCCACCCACCCTCGCTAGGGGTTTCCGCCAGCTTCCGAAGAAGGCTTGTGCGGGAAACTGGACGCAGACCCACTGGCCGCAGCGGCCATGGCCGGCAACGATGAAGACTTGTCGGAAACTTTTTTTGAGCGCGGCCTCAAACTCGTCGAACCTTGCGCGCTCTGATACCAACCGAATGGCATGTATTCAGAAGGGCCCGCTTACTGGCATTGCGGCACCCATTGCCACGTCATGCGGCTCGCCGCCTGCGGCCCCTTCTCCCTGAGAGCGCGGGATGCGGAATCGGGTTGCGAAGCGGGCGGCCGTGGGTGAAGAATCGGGCATGGAGCATCCGCGCCGGTATCCGCTCATTTTCAACCCTCGGGCTCGCAGCCAGAAGGGTGGACGGGTGCTCGGGTTTCTCAAGGACCACGCGAGCCGGTTCGCGGTGTATGCCACCAATCACGCCGGGGAGGCGCGCGAGTTGGCGGCCCGCCTTGCTGCGGCAGGCGAGGCGGTGGTGATCGTCGCCGGCGGCGATGGCACGCTCAACGAAGTGGTGAGCGGCCTCGCCGGATCGGCCACCGTGCTGGGCGTGCTGCCCGCCGGGACGATGAATGTGTTCGCCCGGGAGATGGGCATTCCCTTCGATTCGCTGGAGCGCGCCTTTGCGGTGATTGAACGCGGCTTTGTGCGCGAGGTGGATCTGTTCGAGGCCAATGGCTCGCCGTTTGTGCAAATGGCGGGTGTGGGCTTCGATGCGGCGGTGATCGAGGAAACGACCTGGGAGTCGAAAAAAATGCTCGGTCCGCTGGCCTATTTGTTAGCGGCGGTGAAGGTGCTCGGCGAGCAACCGCCGAAGATGGAGGTGATCTGCGCGGACGGACGGCGGGACGAGGGCGTGGCGGTGCTGGCCGGCAATGGCTCGCTCTACGGCGGCCAATTCAGGTTTTTCCGCAAGGCGAACAACCGCGATTCGAAACTCGACGTGCTGGTTTACAAGGAGGCGGGCTATCGGCTGGTGCTCGACTCGTTGCGCGGTCTGGCGTTTGGAGGGATCGATCTGGTGGCCTCGGTCAGTTATTTCCAAACCGAAGCGTTCACGGTGCGGGCGGACCGCGAGGTGCCGGTGGAGGTCGATGGCGAGTGGATCGGCCGGTTTTCCGAAGTCCGCTTCAAGGACTCCACGAACCGCCTGCAGGTGATCGCCCCGGAAGGCCCGCTTGCCGGGCGCTTCGCCGAGACTTTGAAATCCTTGCTGCAATGGCCGCGCCGGCAGCCCGAACTCCAAACCACCCGCAACCGGTGAAGTCCCCGGCCAAATCCGGTGCGCGGCGCTGGCTCAGACGGCTTGTGCTAGTGACTCTGGCGATCCTGATGGTGATCGCGGCGATGGTGGACTTTTGCCTCTACTCCCCCAGAGTGCTGGCGATCCAGTTTGTGCTGCTGCTGGGATTGTTCGGCCTGGCGCGCCTTTTGCCATGGCCGGCGCATGCGGCAAAATCACTGCGGCCTTTCCTGCGGGACTTGCTGCTGGCGCTGGTGCCGGCATTCATTGCGGTGGTGGCCTATGCCCACGTCACCGCGATCTGGGCGTCGCGCGGCCGGAGTTTTTCGGACCTTTCCAAAATTCCTGTCACCAAGGTGGGGCTGGTCTTCGGCACCACCGACAAGGTGGCGGGCCGCGAAAACCTGTACTTCCGTTACCGGATCGACGCCGCCACCGAGGTCTGGAATGCGGGGAAAGTGGCAACGCTCATCGTTTCCGGCGACAACAGCACCCGTTACTACAACGAACCTAACACGATGATGCTGGCGCTCATTCAGCGAGGCATCCCGGCGGACCGGATCGTCTGTGACTTCGCGGGCTTGCGGACCTTGGATTCGGTGGTGCGGGCGAAGGAGATTTTCGGAACGGATTCGATTCTGGTCATCAGCCAGCGGTTCCAGAACGAGCGCGCGATCTACCTCGCCAAGGCCAACGGAATCGAAGCCTACGGATTCGACGCCAAGGATGTCGAAACCCAGGCCGGGCTGAAAACCAAAGTCCGCGAGGTCGGCGCACGCGTCAAAATGTGGCTCGACGTGAATTTCCTCAACACCCGCCCGCGCCACCTCGGCAAACGGGTCGATCTGCCGGACTAAGCAATCCCATCGCCGAGGCCCCGCCATACGCGGACCGTTTGCAGGCTTTGCAACGGGCGCGGGCGGTGAAGCGGTTGCAGATGGCAACCCGCTGACTGCCGTCGAAGCCGTCCGCAAAATCGACAGTGTTTCCCAGGACCTGCGAATTCATGCCATGGGTGCTCCGGAATAGAGTCAGAAAAAAAAATGCCCCGGCCTGCGTCAACATCCGGGCGATCCTTGCCCGCATCCGATCTGTCAGACGTAATGCAGCTCTTTCGCCTTGGCGTCGATGGCAGCGGCGTTGTCGAGAAGTTCCTGAATGGGATCCCAACGGCCGGAAACGAGTGCCTCGCGAGCGGAATCCGTCATGGTCACCGGAAAATTCAGTCCGCACGCACTGGTGACGCGGAGGTTTTCCACATCGATGGTGACGACGGTGGCGGGATTCGCCTCGATGGCATCGCGGAGTTTCACGACATCGGCCGCGGTGGCGATCACGCAGGGCATCGCCAAGGTGGTGGAGTTGCCAAAGAAGATCTCGGCGAAGGACTCGGCGATGACGCCGTTGAAACCATATTTTCTCAGTGACTGCGGCGCATGTTCGCGGGATGAACCGCAGCCGAAGTTCACTCCCGCAACGAGGATCGAGGCCCCTTCGAAACGCGGGTCGTTGAGCGGGTGCGCAGTTTTCCCGCCAGTTTCGGAATCGAAACGCACATCATAAAACGCGAATTCGCCGAGACCGTCGAAGGTGACGCATTTCATGAAACGCGCCGGAATGATGCGGTCGGTATCGATATCAGCGCCGGGAATGAAGACGGCGCGGCCGGAGACTTGGGTGACGGGATCGAGTGCCATGGGATGTTTTGAGGGTAGGACGCCGGGAGTTGAGACGGATGATTGAGTCTTCGATACGGTTGAGGTGAGACCAGCTGGTCCCGTGCGGTCAATCCGCGAGGTGGGCTTTGAGGGCGCGGTAGAGATCGCCGCAGATTGCGTTGTGTCTCCGGCTGGCCTCGGACATCGCATAAACCCGCCCGTCCACAAACTCATGACGGACCTCGGCGCGGAGTTCGCCCGCGAGAAATTCGGCGGTGGTGATCGGGAGCTGTTGGGCGGAGGTGCTCATGATGAGTCCGTTTACGCGACGGCGGCAGGGTTTTCCAGATGGAACAGCTCGCGGGCATCAGAGATGCAGCCGTTGATGGCCGCGGCGGCAACCATCACGGGGGACATCAGGACCGTGCGGCCGGTGGGCGAACCCTGGCGGCCCTTGAAGTTGCGGTTCGATGACGAGGCGCAGAGCTGGTCGCCAACCAATTTGTCCGGGTTCATCGCAAGGCACATCGAGCAACCCGCACCGCGCCATTCGAAGCCGGCGTCGGTGAAGATTTTCGGCAGGCCTTCCTGTTCGCATTGGATGGCGACGATTTGCGAGCCGGGGACAACGATGGCCTTTACGCCTGCCGCCACCTTGTGGCCGCGGATGTATTTCGCCACTTCGCGAAAGTCGGAGATCCGCCCGTTGGTGCAGGAACCGATGAAAGCAACGTCGATTTTCACACCCTGGATCGGCGTGCCCGCCTCAAGTTTCATATAGGCCAGCGCTTCCTCGATGGAGGCTTTCTCTAACGGCGTGGCGGCCTTCGCGGGGTCAGGGATGGTTTCGGTGATGGAAATCCCGTGGTCTGGCGAGATCCCCCAGGTGACGGTGGGTTCGATGGCGCCGGCGTTGATGCGCACGATGTCGTCATAGCGGGCGTCCGGATCGGAAGCGAAGGACAACCAGCGCAAGGCGGTGGCGTCGAAGTCGCTCATATCGACGTAGGGCCGGCCGCGGAGATAGGCGACGGTCTTGGCATCCGGGTTGACATAACCGCAGCGGGCGCCGCCTTCGATAGACATGTTGCAGACGGTCATGCGTTCCTCGATGGACATGCGGTCGAAGACATCGCCGGCGTATTCGTAGCCATAACCGATACCACCCTTCGCCCCTAGCAGGCGGATGATGTGGAGAATCACGTCTTTGGCGTAAACACCGGGGCGGAGGTCGCCGTTGACCTCGATGCGGCGCACCTTCAGAGCTTCGAGAGCCAGGGTTTGGGTGGCGAGCACGTCGCGCACCTGGGTGGTGCCGATGCCGAAAGCGATCGCGCCGAAGGCCCCGTGGGTGGCGGTGTGGGAATCGCCGCAGGCGATCGTGGTGCCCGGCTGGGTGATGCCCTGCTCCGGGCCGACGACGTGGACGATGCCTTGTTTGCCCGAGGCGAGGTCGAAATAAGTGACGCCGAAGTCATCCGCGTTTTTGCGCAGCGCCTGCATCATTTCCGCGGCGAGCGGGTCTTGCGGGGCGTCCTGATCGATGGTCGGCACGATGTGATCCACCGTCGCAAAGGTGCGATGGGGGAATTTCACCTTCAACTCGAGATCCCGGAGCATGCCGAAGGCTTGTGGCGAGGTCACCTCATGAATGAGGTGGGTGCCGATGAAGAGTTGCGTGCGGCCGTCTGCGAGAGTGCCGACGGTGTGGGCGTCCCAGACTTTTTGGAAGAGGCTTTTTCCCATGGTAAAGAAGATCGCCGGGGTTGGCGGCGCACCGGCACCCTGCATGGGAGGCCATGGATTGTCAAAGCCGCATGCCGCGAGAGCGGGAGAAAAATCGCCCCGGGAAGCGACGATTTCAGCGCAGTTCGATGATCAAGCCGGCAATGATCAAGCCCAGGGCGAGCAGGGCGGCGGTGATGGCGATGATTTTCAGCCAGTTGACGGACTTGCGGGAGGTCGCCGCTTTGGCATCCACCCACTCCTCCCAAGCTTGGCGCGCTTGAGAACCTGAGCGGTGGTAATGACGCAGGGCACCGTTGAAACGGGCCTGATCATTGCGTGGTGGAGGTCGCTTGATCATTGGGTTGAAGGAGCGATTCTCAAATTTCCGCCACGCTGGGAAGGATTTTTTAAAAAAATCTGTCATCCCCCATGGAAAAGCGTCCTTCCGTCATCACGGAAGGACGCTTGAAAATCAGGGAAAGGTCCCGACCCAGCGACGGACTACTTCGTGGGATGCACTTCCGGTGCCGGGGCTGCCTGGATTTCCTGAAACTGAGGAAGCGGGCGCAAACCGGGCGGTTTGACCTCACTGGTGCAGCAGCAGGATGCCGCCATCAGCGCAAAAACGGAAGCAACAAGTGAAGAGAGAATACGGATCATGGGATCAAATGCGGTAGGTTTTGTGGAAATCTTGGGGAAACCCGAAGCCATCGAAGCGCGCCCGACTCGCGTGAAGACCCGGGCGAAGGTCATTATTTTGAAGGCACCACGTAAGCCGGCTTGCTTGGGGCGGGAGCGGCGTTCGGGCAGCAGGAAGCGGCAAGGAGAGCGGCGGCAGCGGCGATAAAGGCGATTTTCATCTGAGGAGCGGTATAGTTTGATTGTTGCAACTGGCATGCAACGCACACCAGCCTCGGGCTGGAGACTAGCGGTCAGGTTCATGCCTGCAAGGGAAAAGACAAAGCAAAACAGGCCCATGGCAGCCTCTCGCGCTTGGATGGGTTGGCCGCCCCAAAGGCAGGAACCGAACTTGCGGCGGATCGCTTTCCAGCTTTCCGAACTGCAAGCCTAGGTGCTGCCTCAGCTTGACGCGGAAATGGCGCGCCCCTTGGAAATCAGGGTTTCCTTACAATTGCCTGGCTGCCTCAATCCCCCGGCTCGATTCCCGGCTTACGCGGTGCCCGGGTGTTGCCAGGGCGCGCGGTAAGGCCGGCGCAGAAGGGCATTCGCAGCCTCATCGCCAACCACCATGCGCTGTTGCGGGTCGTAAACCAGCGGCCGGCCAAGGTCCATGGCGAGATTGGCGAGAATGCAGCTCGCCGTCGAGATATGGCCGGTTTCAATGTCGGCAACGGGTCGGCTGCGCTTTTCAATGGCGGCAAGGAAATCGACCATGTGCCGCCGCGTGGCGGGGGCGGCGTTCAGTTCAATGTCCTTTTCGGTTAGGTCTTCCGGGTATTGCTCGCGTTCGAATCGGCAATCGAAGTGAACCGGCTTGGCGTTCTTGTCGAGCGGGATGAAGTCCGCCCGCGTCGTGCTGGCCTTGAGGGTGCCTTTGTCTCCGTAGATGAAGAGTGCCCATGGGTAGTCCGGATCGGTGGGGGCGCCCCAGGTGCGATGCTGCCAAACGGCGTTGAAGCCATCGTATTCAAAAGTAGCCGTCTGCGTATCCGAAATATTCGACTTCCCTTCCTTCTGCATATAGATGCCGCCAGTTGAACTGATGCGCTTGGGCCAGCCGAGATCCAGCAGCCAGCGCGCGGTGTCAAACATGTGCACGCACATGTCGCCGACAATGCCGTTGCCGTATTCGCGAAACGTGCGCCACCAGCGGCGGTGCGGCAGACCATCATAGGGTCGCAGCGGAGCCGGCCCGGTCCACATTTCGTAGTCGAGAAAGTCGGGCACCGGCGTCAACGGCGGGCTGCCATTGGCGCGCATGTGATAGTAGCAGCACATCTCCACGTGACCGATCTTCCCGAGCAGGCCCGCCTCGACAATCTGCTGTTTGGCATCAATCAAATGCGGCGTGCTTTTGCGCTGGGTGCCGATCTGCACCACGCGCTTGTGCTTGCGCGCCGCGTCGAGAATGGCCTCGCCTTCGCGCACGTCCACACTGATGGGCTTTTGCAAATAAACATCCGCGCCGGATTCCATGGCCGCAATCGCATGGAGCGCGTGCCAATGATCGGGGGAGCCGATGAGCACAATGTCGAGGTCCTGCTCTTTGAGCATGGCGCGGTAATCGCCATAAGCGCGCGGCGATTTCCCCGACTTCTGCCGTTGGCGCGCGATTTCCACCGCTCCCGCCAGCATTTGTTGGTCGGGATCGCACAGCGAGACGACCTCGATGGGTGATATTTGAATCAGCCGCCACAGGTCGCTCTGGCCGTACCAGCCGGCACCGATCAGGCCAACGCGTTTGGGCTTGCCGTTAACGATTTCAAGCGCCTCCCCCCCGAGGGCAGGGAACGTGGCGAAGGCGGACGCCGATTGGAGAAACCGGCGTCGGCTGAGGTTGAAGCTCGCGCCGGAGGTGGGAATGACGTCGGTTTTCATGGGCGAAGCATGGAGGCCCCTGACGTCGATTGCAATTCGTCAGTGGGACTGTTTCTTTAGGGGAGAGTTCGCAGAGGCGGCAAAACAGTTGCCGACCTGTTTTATGATGCCAGCTATTGGCTCAAATCCTGGCTCAGGCATTATTTTAAATGGTTCTTGACGGGGAGCGGCCGGACTCCTGTCTTGCTGCTTCATTCCTGCAAGGATTCCAAGCCCACCCAACCCACGCTCCATCCAGCCGATGTCCAAGACTCCGCCCGACCACACTGACTTCATTCACAGCGAGGAATTCCTTCGTGAATTGATGAAGCGCCAGCTCCGCTTGTCCGTGTCCTGTGCCTCGGCGTTCCTGCTGCTGCTGCTCGGCCTGCCCTTGTTGAACTACTTCGCGCCGGAGCTGATGGCGCGGCGAGTGGGAGGGTTTACCCTGAGCTGGCTGGTGTTAGGCGTGCTGTTTTTCCCCTACGTCTGGATCATCGCCCGCGTGTTCATCACCCGCTCGATCGCTTTGGAGCACGCGGAGGTCCACCACGCCGCCAAGGGCAACGCGCGCCAGCCCTAACATTCACCGATCCCTATGGACTTCTCCAAAATCGATCCCTGGATCCTCGCTCTCTCCGGTATCACGGTGCTCGTCACGTTGTGGATGGGCTTCCGCTCGGCGAAAACCTCCAAATCCGCCTCCGACTTCTTTGTCGCCGGCCGCTCGGTATCGGTCGGTTGGAACGCCTCGGCCATTTCGGGTGAATACCTCAGCGCCGCCAGTTTCATGGGGGTTGCGGGCATGGTGATGTCCTCGGGTTACGACGCGCTCTGGTATCCGGTCTGTTATGCCTGCGGTTATTTGTTCCTGCTGCTTTTCATCGCCGGACCGCTGCGCCGCTTTGGCGCTTACACGATTCCGGATTTCGCGGAAGGCCGTTATGACTCGCCGCTATTCCGCCGCATCGCGGTGTGCTTCGTGTTGTTCATCGGTTTCTTCTACACCATGCCGCAGATGAAAGGCGCGGGGACGGCGCTTTCCTACATTTTGCCGGGCCTGCCGTATTGGGTCGGTGTGGTTGTTGTCGGAGCCGTCATTACGGTGAATGTGGCGCTCGGCGGCATGAAGGGCATCACACTGGTCCAAGCCGTCCAGTATTGGATCAAGATGTTCGCCATTTCCGCGCCCGTTTTCGTCCTGCTTGCCGTGTATGGAGGCTACGGGAAAAACCTTTCGTTGAACCAATCCGCCGCCGAGAGCGCCACCGTGCCGGCCATCGTGCAACCCGCCGATCCGGCCGGGCTTTCCCGCAAGCCGCTGCCGCAAGCCGCTCCCAAGGACGACGCCTGGCTTGCCCCCTTCGGCCCACTGACCAGCAAAGCCGTGAATGCCGCCGCCGCCGCTCTGCCGGAGGAGCAACGGGCGGTCTTTCTGGCCCAAAACAAACGGCCCTACTCGCTGCTCTACACGTTCTCGCTGGTGGTCGCCCTGGTGTGTGGCACCGCCGGACTGCCGCACATCCTCGTGCGTTTTTATACCAATCCGGACGGAGTCGCCGCCAAGAAAACGACCATGTGGGTGATGATCCTGATCGGTGTCTTCTATGTGTTTCCGCCGATTTTTGGGGTGTTAGGCAGAAACCTCATGCCCGAGCTTTACACCGGACTCGCCGGCGTCAAAGGCACCGACGCCGTGGTCCTCCGGCTGCCCACCTTGATCTCGCAGAAATATGGCATCCTCGGTTCGGTGCTCAGCGGCATCACGTGTGCCGGCGCCTTCGCCGCCTTCATGAGCACCTTTTCCGGATTGCTTGTATCAATGACCGGCGCGCTGGCCCACGACGTTTATGGGCGCATGCTGCGGCCGAACTCCACGCCACGGGAACGCATGAGAATGTTCAAGTGGTGCGCCGTGCTCATCGGTGGCATCTCGGTGATTCTCGGCTGCTTTGTCGAGCCGTTGGAAATCAATTTCATGGTCGGCCAGGCGTTTGCGATTGCCGCCGCGAGCTACTTCCCGCTGCTGTTCATGAGCGTCTGGTGGCGCGGCATGACCATGCAAGGAGCGGCCATCGGCATGCTGACCGGCGGTCTCTGCGCGCTCGTTGCCGCCGCCGCGACCAACGTGAGCAACCTCTCGCTCGACAAGGGCCCGATGGGCAAAGTCTTCTCCGGCTTCGCCCCGCTCAACTCGTTCTGGGCCGCCCACCCGCTGCTGCGCATCCTTTGCGAGCAACCGGCGATCTGGACCGTGCCGCTGGCGATCCTTCTCATGGTGGTGGTTTCCAAGGCCACGCGTGCCGGAATTCCCAAGGACGTCCGCATGAAAATGCTCGTGCTCCACGCGCCCGAAGCGCTGGGACTCAAACAGGAATACATCCAGGAACAAC
The DNA here is from genome assembly GCA_945869465.1 of Prosthecobacter debontii. Lineage (GTDB taxonomy): Bacteria > Verrucomicrobiota > Verrucomicrobiia > Verrucomicrobiales > Akkermansiaceae > Luteolibacter. Next base: position 21,369 of record CAMBPB010000001.1, on the reverse strand, counting down.
AAGGACCTGCGCACTGACCTCTGCCACGCCCGCATTGGGCTTTAGTCCCACACACCGCCGTAAAAGCCCGCGAACGGAGCTTCCGGCTCCAGCCACTCCGGTGGGTCGCCAAAGTTGCCGTTGACGTGCGGCAACCAATTATTTAGACGAGTAGGTGTGTTTCCGTCCTTTTCCTATCCGGGAGCGAGTCAGACCCGCACTGATCGTTCCGAATTGAACTCAATCGAGCGGTTATTCATGGCTGAGAGGCCGGCCAACCGAAGTTTGCCGCCAGGCTTCGGCCACATGAGAGGGCTGCGCATCGCCGCGCCGCTGATCGCGATGCTGGCCGCGGCAAGCTCGTGCAAAAAACCCGAGGTCGCCGCGCCCCCGCCACCGCTTGTCGAGGTGATGGAAATCACCACTTCGGAGGTGCCGATGAACGCCACTCTCATTGGCCAGCTCGATTCGCCGCAGAATGTCGAAGTTCGGGCCCGGGTGGAGGCGTTTGTGAAGGAGACGCCCTTCCTTGAGGGCAAGGAGGTGGAAAAGGACCAGGTTATTTTCCTTCTGGATCAAGGGCCGTATGAAGAACGGTTCAAGGCGGCGGATGGCATGTTAGCCGAGGCCAAGGCCGCGCTGGCCAAATACCGCGCGGATGTCGCCCGCCTCGAACCGCTGTTCGAAAAACGCGCGATTCCCCAACAGGATCTGGACAACGCCAAGGCCTCGGTGGATGTGGGAGAAGCCAGCGTCCAGTCCGCCGTCGCGCGATTGGACGCCACCAAGCTCGATCTCAGCTATTGCACCGTGCACGCGCCCATCACCGGCTTGATCGGGGCCAAGCAGGTCTCCATCGGCGATCTGGTGGGCAAGGGTGAGCCGACCCTGTTGGCCACCATTTCAGCCCAGGACAAAATCTGGTTCTACTGCAATGTCAGCGAGGTGGACTACCTGCAGGCGGTGGCCAAGAGCGGCAAAGAAGGCACCGCATTGGACTCTCTGCCGCTGACGCTGATCCTTTCCAACGCCATCGAGCATCCCGCAAAGGGCCGTCTGGTTTTCATCGACCGCGCGGTGGACGTGAAGACCGGCACACTGCGGTTGCGCGCCGAATTCAACAACCCCGGGAAAAACCTGCGCCCCGGAATGTTCGCACGGATCCGGATTGATCTCGGCACCCGCAAGCACTGCCTCGAAGTGCCGGCGCGCGCGGTGGTCGAATTGCAGGGCAAGACGTTCCTCTGGGTCGTCGGCCAGGATGGCAAAGCCAACCAGCGACCGATCAAGGTGGGTGAGCAAAACGGCTCGAATTTCATCATTCTGGAAGGAATCAAACCCGGCGAACGCGTCATCGTGGAGGGTGTGCAGAAAACGCGCGAGGGCGCTCCGGTGACCGCCATGACCGCCGCCCAGATCGCCGCCATGAACTCCTCCCCCGCCGCCGCAAAGAAACCCGCCAAGCACTAACACTTCATGGCTGAATTCTTCATCCGCCGGCCGATCGTGGCGATGGTCATCTCGATCGTCACCTGCATCGTGGGCCTCATTTCCCTATCAAGATTGCCGATATCGGAATACCCGAATGTCAGTCCGACCTTGATCCAGGCGACCACCACCTATCGTGGCGCGGCTGCCGAGGCGGTGATGGAATCGGTGGCCACGCCCATCGAGTCCAAGGTCAACGGCGTGGACAAGCTGCTCTATCTTCAGTCCTACAACACCAACGACGGCAAGATGACGCTCAACGTCACCTTCGATGTCGGCACGGACGTGGACATCATGCAGGTCAACGCGCAAAACCGCGTGGGCCAGGCCCAAGCCCAGCTTCCCGACGCGGTGAAACGCGAGGGCGTCGTCGTCAACCGCTCGTCTCCCGATATCCTGTTAGCCATCGGCCTGTCCTCGCCGAAGGGCACCTATGACGGCGTTTTCCTCGGCAACTACGCCGATATCAACCTCGTCGATCAGATCAAGCGCGTGGCCGGCGTGGGTGATGTGAAGAACTTCACCGCACAGGATTACTCGATGCGGGTCTGGCTCAATCCGGAAAAACTCGCGATGCTTGGTGTCACGCCGCAGGATGTTTCCAACGCGATCAAGGAGCAGAACGCGCAGTCTCCCGCCGGGACCATTGGCGCGGAACCGGCACCCGAGGGTCAGGAAAGCCAGTTCAACATCCGCGCGCAGGGCTTGCTCAAAGATCCCAAGCAATTCGCGGAAATCATCGTCCGCTCCAGCGGCGATGGTTCGCAGGTGAAAATCAAGGACCTGGGCCGCGTCGATCTCGGAGCGCAGACCTACTCGATCCGCGCCCGCATGGACAAGGCTCCTGCCGGCGCGCTCGGCGTCTATCTGGCACCCGGCGCCAACGCCATTCAAACGGCGGACAATGTGAAAAAAATCCTTGAGGAGGCCAAACTGCGTTTCCCGCCGGACATGGAATACGCCATCACGCTGGACTCCACGCTGCCGATCAAGGCCTCGATGGAAGCCATCGTCCACACGCTCTTCGAGGCGGTCATCCTGGTGCTCATCGTGGTGTTCATTTTCCTGCAAAGTTTCCGCGCCACGATCATCCCGATGCTGACGGTGCCGGTCTCGTTGTTAGGCGTGTTCATTGCCTTTCCGATGCTCGGTTTCAGCCTCAACACGCTGACCATGTTCGGCCTGGTGCTGGCCATCGGCATCGTGGTGGATGACGCCATCGTCGTGGTCGAGGCGGTGCAACACCACATCGAACATGGGATGAACCCAGTGGACGCCACCCGCAAGGCGATGCAGGAAGTGTCCGGTCCGGTGGTGGCCATCGCGCTGATCCTCTGCGCGGTGTTTGTTCCGGTGGCCTTCATGGGTGGCGTCACCGGCCTTCTCTATCAGCAATTCGCCATCACCATCGCGGTGTCCGTGGTCTTCTCCGCGATCAACGCGCTGACCCTCAGTCCGGCGCTTTCCGCCCTGTTGTTGCGCACGCCCAAACCCGGCCGCGGCCCGGTGGCTTGGTTTTTCAAGAAGTTCAACACGTTCTTCGCTTGGGTCATCGAGCGCTACGGCAAGATCGTCGGCGGACTGACGCGCAAGGCGACCTTCTCGATGTTGTTGCTCGTCGTTGTCGGTGGCGGCATCTGGCTGCTGGGGAAATTCGTTCCGGGAGGTTTCATTCCGGACGAGGACAAGGGCTATCTGTTTGTGGCGGTCGAGCTGCCGGAGGGTGCCTCGTTGCAGCGGTCCGATGCAATGCTCAAGCAGGTGGAAGAGATCGTTGGCAACACCAAGGGCGTGCGCTCGGCACTCGCGATTTCCGGCATGAGCATTCTCAACTCGCTCAACTTCCCGAACTCGGCGCTGATGTTCATCGGACTCGATGACTGGAAGGATCGCCATGCGCCGGAGTTGCATGCCAAGGCGCTGGTTGCGGAATGGAACAGGCAATTCGCCGCCATTCCCGGCGCACGCGTGTTCGCCTTCGGTCCCCCGCCGTTGCCGGGTTATGGCAATGTTTCCGGTTTCACCATGCAGTTGCAGGAACGTTCCGGCGGCAGCGTGGACCAACTCGCCGCCTATGCCAACCAAGTCATCGCCGCAGCTTCCAAGCGCCCTGAAATCGCCCGCGTGAGCACCACCTTCCAGCCCTCCACACCGCAGGTGAAGGTCGAGCTGGACCGCGAAAAAGCCCGCACGCTTGGCGTGCCGGTGGACAGCGTGTTCCAAACCCTGCAAGCTTACCTCAGCGGCCTCTATGTGAACGACTTCGTGAAATTCGGCCGCGTTTACAAGGTCTTCCTGCAGGCCGAGCCGGAATACACTAGCCGTCCGGACGACATCGGCAGGTTTTACGTGCGCAACAACGATGGTGGCATGGTTCCGCTGAGCACGCTCGTGAACGTGACGAAGATGTCCGGACCGAACTTCGCCACGCGCTTCAACCTGTATCTATCAGCCGAAATGATGGGCTCACCCGCTCCCGGCTACAGCTCGGCGCAGGCGCTCAAGGCGATGGAGGAGGTCATGGCCACGATGCCTTCCAATGTCGGCTATGAATGGTCCGGCCTCACGCTTCAGGAAAAGAAATCCGCAGGTCAGGCCGGTATCATCTTCGGCATGGCGATCATCTTTGTGTTTCTTCTGTTAGCCGCGCAATACGAAAGCTGGTCGCTGCCCTTCGCGGTCCTGCTCTCCGTGCCGACGGTGATCCTGGGAACCATGGTCGGGCTGCTGTTGCGCAACTTCGAAATGAACGTCTATGCCCAGGTCGGCCTCGTCATGCTCATCGGTCTTGCGGCCAAGAACGCCATTCTCATCGTCGAGTTCGCCAAGATGAAACGCGACCAAGGGATGCCCACGCTTGAAGCCGCCCTTGAAGGCGCGAAACTGCGTCTCCGGCCGATTCTGATGACCTCCTTGGCCTTCATCCTGGGCTGCGTGCCGCTGATGCTCGCCTCCGGTTCCGGAGCCGCCTCGCGCAGCACCATGGGCACCGGCGTGGTCTTCGGCATGACCATCTCCACCATCATCGGGCTGTTCCTGATTCCGGTTTGTTATGTCTTCGTCCAGCGGTTTTCGGACCGCAAGACGCAGAATGCACCCGTGCCCGTTGCCCCGGAAACCCATTGAGGGGCTGCGGCGATCAGACCAGGCGGGCGGCAAGAAGTTCGCGTTGGAAGATGAGCTCCTTCGGCAGGTGATCGTATAGATTGATGAAGAGTTCTCCCTGACTGACGAGCTCCGTTTTCCATTCGGAACTGTTGAAAGCCATGCACCTGTGGAAGTCGGTCTCGGTGAAATCCTCAAGGCCTTCGATGTTGAAATCGACAAACGCGGGCGTCCATCCGATCTGTGTTTCATGGCCGGCGGCGGAACCGTGGCAGCGTTTCACGATCCACTCGAGAACCCGCATGTTCTCGCCGAATCCGGGCCACAGGAATTTGCCTTCCTCGCTCTTGCGGAACCAATTGACATGGAAGAAGCGCGGCAGATGGGTTAGATAGCGGCGCATTTCCAGCCAGTGGCCGAAGTAGGCGCCCATGTTGTAGCCGCAGAACGGCAGCATGGCCATCGGGTCGCGGCGGACTTTTCCAAGCGTGCCCGCGGCGGCGGCGGTCATTTCCGAACCCATGGTGGCGCCGATGTAAACTCCGTGACTCCAGTTGAATGCCTGATAGACGAGCGGCATGGTGGTGGGCCGGCGGCCGCCAAAGACGATGCCCTCAATGGGCACGCCATCCGGATTCTGCCACTCAGGATCGATGGTCGGGCATTGCACGGCTGGCGCGGTGAAACGAGAATTGGCGTGCGCGGCGGTGCGGCCACAATCCGGCGTCCACTCCCTGCCGGTCCAGTCGGTGAGCCGGGCCGGAGGTTGTTTGGTCATGCCCTCCCACCAGACATCGCCGTCGTCGGTCAGCGCGACATTGGTGAAAATGGTGTTTTCCTTCATCGAATCCATGGCGATCGGATTCGTGTCATAGGCGGTGCCGGGAGCCACGCCGAAGAAGCCGGTTTCCGGGTTAATCGCGTGGAGCTTGCCATCCTGGTGCGGCCAGAGCCAGGCGATGTCGTCACCGATGATCGAGGTTTTCCAACCGGCGTCCAGATAGCATTTCGGCGGGATGAGCATGGCCAGATTGGTTTTGCCGCAGGCGGACGGGAAGGCGACGGAGAGATAGGTCTTGTCTCCGTTAGGAGCATGCACGCCGACGATGAGCATGTGCTCGGCCATCCATTTGTGATCGCGGGCGATGTTGGAGGCGATGCGCAGCGCGAGGCATTTCTTGCCGAGCAACGCATTGCCGCCGTAGCCCGAACCGTAAGACATGATCTCGCGCGTTTCCGGAAAGTGAACGATGTATTTGTCATCGTTGCACGGCCACGAGACATCGGCCTGGCCGGATTCGAGTGGAGCGCCGGCCGAGTGGAGACAAGGGATGAAGTCCCCGAAGCCGTCACGCTTTTTCGGGATGGCACCGGCGGCTTCCTCTTCGAGGCGTTTCAGAACGTGGGAACCCATGTGGCACATGATGCGCATGTTGACCACCACGTAGGCGCTGTCGGTGAGTTCGACGCCGATCTTGGCGAGCGGGGAATCCAGCGGGCCCATGCAGAAGGGAATCACATACATTGTGCGGCCCTTCATGCTGCCCTGGAATTTCTCGGTCAGCTTGACGCGCATTGCGGCCGGAGCCGCCCAATGATTGGTCGGACCGGCCTCGTCCGGGCGGGTCGAGCAGATGAACGTACGGTCTTCGACGCGGGCGACATCGCACGTGGTCGAACGGGCGAGGAACGAATTGGGGCGCTTCTCCGGATTGAGGCGGGTGAAGGTGCCTTTTGCAACCAACAAGCAAGTGAGGCGGTCCCATTCGGCCTGCGAGCCATCGCACCACTCGACGGCGTCGGGCGTGCAAAGGGCGGTCATTTCTGCCACCCATTTGTGAAGGGCGGCATGGGAAGTGTGTGGATTGCTCATAGCGAGTAAAGTGGAATGGGACGGTATCAACCTAGCAACGGAATCCGGAAAATCACCTGAATTTTGCCAGAAAATGCGGAGACCCATGGTTCCGTGCGCCATCGGGCAGCTCCGTCTATTCGGTCGGTTTGATCGAACCGGCAGTGCTGTGGCTGTCACGCTCGATCTCGCTGAAGACCGGCTCGAACATCGATCGCAACAAGCGCTCGGCCCCGAAAGCCGAGAGGTGGTTGTCGTCGAAATAATAAGAGCGGCCATCGCCGGTGATGAGGGAGCGGCCCTGCTCATCGAAACAATAGCGCGCCGGCTCCAGAATCCGCACGCCCTCCATCCCAGCCAGGATGCGAGCCACATTCCGCTGGTTTTCCCGGTGCTGAACAAGCGAAGTGCCGACCACCTGCCCGTGCCATTGGAAGTGAGCGCTGCGAGCCAGCAGCATGGGCACGTCATCCGGTTGCTGGGGGACCTGCCCCATGATCCAGACCCGGCAGCCGGCGTCTGTTAGCCCGGCGATGGTCCGCAGCAGTCCCCGCCGGAAGACTTCCTGCGAGGCCGCCGGGGAAGCCTCCGGCGTGCTTTCATCCACGATCAGGGAGGCGGTTGAGCCGTCAGGCCGGCCGTCGATGTTGATCGACCATCTGGAGGCGAGAATGACGTGTTTGATCTTTTTTTCCCTAACGAAATCCACCACCGACTGGTTCCACGCCACGGCGGAACGACCTTTGTTAGGTCGCCAGGTTCCGACTACGGGCGTGGCGGCCTTTTTCATGGCGATGTATCCGGACACGCCGCGTTCGATTGCCAGCCGGTCGATCAATTCCCCGATCGCCTGGGCGTGGCTGTCCCCCCACAGGAGAAATGACGGCTCCCGCGGTTGCGTAGGCGCGACTCCGAGCGGGATGGTTCCCTCGCCGCGGAAGCGTTTGGGGATTTCATTGCCGGTCACCAGGCGGATGACGTTTCCGGAGAAGCGCGAAGGCCACCCCCCGGCGGCGCGGATCGCCAGCGCCGTCCCCATCACCAGAACCGTCACGGCTCCGGCGGAGACGAACACCCGCCGCATCGAACCCCACGAGCGGCGCCTGAAGGGGGTTTCGACGAATTTCCACGTGAGGCTGGCCGCGAGCAGGCTGCTGGCGACGGCGAGAACCCGCGTCTCTAACGAAAGATTCCCTCCGAAACTGTAGCGCAACAGGGCCAGCAGCGGCCAATGCCAAAGATAGAGGGAGTAGGAGATCATCCCGATGAAAACCACCGGTTTCCACGCCAGCAGCCGTCCGACGCGGGTGATCTGCCCCCGGTTCGAATGGATGATCAGGCAGGCGCCGAGACACGGCAGCAAGGCGCTTGCGCCCGGGAACCGGGTATCGGCTCCGTAGCAGAAAACCGACGTTAGAACGCAGGCCAGACCCAGCCAGCCGAGCCATTCCATCCGCCGGCGATGAAGGTTGGCCACCGCCGGCATGATTGACAGTCCGGCGCCCGCGAGCAGCTCCCATGCCCGGGTCGGAAGCAGATAGAACGTCGCCGCCGGGTTCGCGTAGGAGCCCCAAATGCTGAGCAGCAGTGAGACGCCGAACAACCCGCCGAGCAGGTTTTTAAGCGGCCAACGATTGAACTTCGCGCACGCGGCCAACAGGAACGGGAAGATCAGATAGAACTGCTCTTCCACAGCGAGCGACCAGGTGTGCAGCAGCGGCTTCAGCTCGGCGGGACCGGCGAAATAGTCAATCTCCCGCCAGAAATGAATGTTGGATACCAGCAGGACCTGAGCCAGCGCGGACTCGGCAAGGGAGTCATAATCGGCCGGCAGCAGCAGGAAATATCCCGCGGCGAGCGTCACTAAAACCACCACCGCCAAGGCCGGAAACAGCCGGCGCACCCGGCGCTCCCAAAAGTTCAACAGACGAAACCCTCCGGCGTCCAGCTCGGCCAGGATCAAGCGGGTGATGAGGTAGCCGGAAATGACGAAAAACACATCGACGCCGACGTATCCGCCGGGAAAGCCGAAACCCGCATGATAGAAAATCACCGGCAGGACGGCCAAGGCCCTGAGCCCGTCGATTTCCGGTTGGTAACCGTGAGTCCTCAATCCGGCCCCCGGGGGGGTGCCGGCGGGAGTGGCGTCATGGCGGTGAGTCATGACGCCATGGGTTCGCCGGTGGAGTCAGGCGCTGGGAACCCCGGTTCCAGGCGCATCAGCCGCGAGACTTGCGCTTGAAGTGCAAGGCGGCGGCGGATTTGGAGATCACACCCTGCAGATAGGCCACTTCCTCCGCATCCATGCTGTGCTCGATGCCGGCGAGCTTTTCCTTGGCGCGTTCGATCGCCTCCTGGGCGCTGAGCACGTCGATTTCCGCCTCTCCCAACGCCATGTCGGTGAGAACCACGACTTTGGTCTGGGTCACTTCGGCAAAACCGGAGCCGATGGCGAGAGCCGCCAGCTGGCCGTTGTGCAGGTAGCGCAGCTCTCCGGGTTTGAGGGCGGTCACGAGACCCGCGTGCATCGGCAGGATACCGATCTCACCATCCGCTGCCGGGAGATAGACGTTGTCCACGGCACCCGAGAAAACCTTCTTCTCGGGAGTGACGATTTCGAGTTGGAGAGGCATAACGTTTTCAGTTGCAAGTTTTCAGTTTTCAGTGAGCAGGTCCAGTTCCGCAGTGTTTCCTGCAAACTGAACACTGAACACTCACCAACTTCTCCTCAGTCGCGGGCAACGGAGTCGATGCTGCCCTTCATGTAGAAGTTGCCTTCGGGCACGTTGTCCAGTTTGCCGTCCAGAATTTCGGCAAAGCCTCTGACCGTGTCCTCGATGGAGCAGAGCACGCCGGAAACGTTGGTGAAGACCTCGGCCACGTGGAAGGGCTGGGTCAGGAAACGCTGGATTTTCCGGGCGCGGAAGACACTCATCTTGTCTTCGTCGGACAATTCGTCCATGCCGAGAATGGCGATGATGTCCTGAAGGTCCTTGTAGCGCTGGAGCACCTGCTGGACGCCGCGGGCGACGCGGTAGTGCTCCTCGCCGACGATTTCCGGAGCGAGCGCCTTCGAGGTGGAGGCAAGCGGATCGACGGCGGGGAAGAGCGCCTGCTCGGCGAGCGAACGCTCCAGCACGACGGTCGCGTCAAGGTGGGCGAAGGTGTTGGCGGGAGCCGGGTCAGTCAAGTCGTCGGCAGGGACGTAAACCGCCTGAATCGAGGTGATCGAGCCTTTGTTAGTGGAGGTGATCCGTTCCTGAAGACCGGCCATTTCCTCGGAGAGGGTCGGCTGGTAACCCACGGCGGAAGGCGTGCGCCCGAGCAGCGCGGACACCTCGGAACCGGCTTGGGAGAACCGGAAGATGTTATCGACGAAGAGCAGCACGTCCTGGTTATCCTCGTCGCGGAAGTGTTCCGCCATGGTCAGGGCGGATAGAGCGACGCGGAGACGGGCACCCGGAGGCTCGTTCATCTGGCCGTAACAAAGCGCGACCTTGGAGCCTTCGGTTAGGACCGGATTGCCTTTGTCGTCGAGTTTCACGTGGCCCTTTTCATCGCGCTCAGTGGCGATAACGCCGGACTCGATCATTTCCCAATAGAGGTCGTTTCCTTCACGAGTCCGCTCACCGACACCAGCGAAGACGGAGAACCCGCCGTGCGCTTTGGCGATGTTGTTGATGAGCTCCATGATGACGACGGTCTTGCCGACGCCGGCACCGCCGAACATGCCGCCCTTGCCACCCTTGAGCAGCGGGCAGATGAGGTCGATGACCTTGATGCCTGTTGGAAGCACTTCGGTATTGGCGGATTGTTGGGTGAAAGTAGGCGCCGGACGATGGATCGGGGAACGAAAATTGATGTCGGCGAGCGGCACGTTTTCATCAACCAGGTCACCGGTGACGTTGAAGATCCGGCCAAGAACTTGTTTCCCAACAGGCACCGAAATGGGTTTGCCAAGGTCGGTGAGGGCCATGCCGCGCTTGAGACCGTCGGTAGTAGACATGGCAACCGCGCGCAACCAGCCGTCGCCGAGGTGTTGCTGGACTTCGAGCACGAGCTTGGTGTCCACGCCGTTGAGGACGTATTGGATTTCCAGCGCGTTGTAAATTTCAGGCAGCTTGGTGGCCTTGGAGAAGTCGGCGTCGATGACGGCGCCGATGATCTGGACGATGGTTCCGGTGTTGCTCATGGTGGGGAAAGTTTGCTAGTTGGAAGTTTTCAGATTTCAGGAAGAGATGGGCGATTCTCGCTAGGTCGGTTCCCGGTATTCGCTAAACACTGAAAACTCAACACTCGCATACTCAATGGCTATTCCATCGCCTTCATGGCGGTGGTGATTTCGAGAAGCTCGGAGGTGATCGCGCCTTGGCGGAGTTTGTTGTATTCGAGGGTGAGCTCCTTGATGAACTTGTTGGCGTTGTCGGTGGCGGATTTCATGGCGACCATCCGGGCCGAGTGTTCGGAAGCACGGGATTCGACGTGGGCCTGGAAGACCCGGAAGTTGATGTAAAGAGGAAGGATCGAACCCAACACATCGTTAGGCGACGGTTCAAAGAGGAAATCGTTGGTGTGGGTGGCATCACCATGATCTGACGGAGTTTCCACCGGGAGAAGTTGGATGACTTCCGGCTGTTGGCTCATCGTGTTGACAAAACGGGTGAAGGCGACGGAAACCTTGTCGTAGCTGCCGTCGAGAAACTGCCGTGACAGCAGACCCGCGATTGCACGGGCATCGGCGAAGGGAACCGGGTCTTTCACCGAGAAATCGGCGATCACGTTGCGGCCGAGCTTTTCCATCATGACGCGCAGCTTGCGGCCGACGGTCACGAAGTCCGCTTTGTCCGAGGTTTCCTTGCGGACGATCTTGGCAAGGTTGGTGTTGATCGCACCGCAAAGACCCTTGTCGGTGGAAATCACCAGGACCAGCTCGCGATTTCCCGAGCGCTTCTCCAACAACGGGTGGGTCGCGTCGCTGAACCCCTCGCTGATGTCCTGGAGAACGCCGTTGAGTTGTTTGGAATAGTCGCGGCCGGCCAGCGCCTGATCCTGCGCCTTCTTCATCTTGGCCGCAGCGACAAGCTGCATCGCGCGGGTGATTTGCGCGGTGTTTTTTACCGACTTGATGCGCCGGCGGATGTCGCGGAGGTTGGCCATGTGGTGAGTTAAAGGTTAGAAGTTATTTGTTAAAAGTATCTGCGGAGGCGTCTGGATCGAATTGAAAATCACCAATAACTTTTAACGAATAACGTTTAACTTATTTCCAGCTCTTCTTGAAGTCCTCGATGCCGCCTTTGACGGCGTCCACCATGGCGGCATCCTTCTTGAGGTCGGGTTTTTCATTGCGGATCTTGTCGAGCAGATCGCCCTTGCGGGTGTTGAAGAAATCGCCGAGCGCGGCTTGAAAGCGCTTCACATCGGCGACGGCGACGTCGTCGAAGTAGCCGTTCTGCATCGCGAACAAATAGATGGACTCCATCTCCATGGCGAGCGGGCTGTATTGGTTCTGCTTGAAGAGTTCAACGATGCGGGCACCGCGATCGAGTTTTTTCTTCGTGGAAGCGTCGAGGTCGGAACCGAACTGGGCGAAGGCCTGCAGCTCGCGATACTGCGCGAGGTCGAGCTTGGTCGTGCCGGCCACCGACTTGATCGTCTTGGTCTGACAGGCGGAACCCACGCGGGAGACCGAAAGACCGACGGAAATCGCGGGACGGATACCTTGATAGAAAAGGTCGGTTTCCAGATAGATCTGGCCGTCGGTGATGGAAATCACGTTGGTCGGGATGTAGGCGGAAACGTCGCCGGCCTGCGTTTCGATGATCGGCAGGGCGGTAAGCGAACCACCACCCGCGGCTTCGGAAAGACGGGCGGAACGCTCAAGCAACCGGCTGTGGAGATAGAACACGTCACCCGGATAAGCTTCGCGACCGGAAGGGCGGCGGAGAATCAGCGACACCTGGCGATAGGCGACGGCGTGCTTGGAAAGGTCGTCGAACACGATCAAGCAGTCCTTGCCCTGATCCATGAAATACTCGGCGATGGCGCAACCGGCGTATGGCGCGAGATACTGCATGGCCGCGGCGTCCGAAGCGGAGGCGGAAACAATGGTGGTGTATTCCATCGCGCCGGCGTCTTCGAGGATCTTGTTGATCCGGGCGACGTTCGAGAGCTTCTGGCCGATGGCGACGTAGATACAATACAGCGGCTTGTGGTTCTGCAGTTTGCCTTGCTCGGCGGCCTTGTTCTGTTGGGCCTGGGAAATGATGGTGTCCACCGCGATGGTGGTCTTGCCGGTGGCACGGTCGCCGATGATGAGCTCGCGCTGGCCGCGGCCGACGGGGATCATCGCGTCGATGGACATGATGCCGGTTTGAACGGGAACGCTAACCGACTTGCGCTTGATGATGCCCGGCGCGATTTTTTCCATCGGATAATAAGCGGCGGCGGCGATGTCGCCCTTGCCGTCGATGGGATGTCCGAGCGCGTTGACCACGCGGCCTAACACCGCTTCGCCGACCGGCACGGAGAGCAGCTTGCCGGTGGTGCGGCACTCGGAGCCTTCCTTGACGGCGGTGTAATCGCCGAGCAGCACGACGCCGACTTCGCTTTCCTCAAGGTTGAGCGCCATGCCGGTGACGCCGCCCCCGAACTCGATCATTTCGTTGAGCATGACGTCGGAAAGTCCTTCGACTTTGCAAACGCCGTCGCCGACCTGCCGGACGGTGCCGACATTGGTTTTTTCGACGGAAGAAGTGATTCCGGCGATCTGTTGTTCGAGTTCCTGAAGGATGTTGCTCATGGGGAAAGAAGTTTGCTAGGTGTCAGTGTCCAGTTTTCAGCAAAGAAAGAAATTTAGAATGCGTTGGCGAGGCGGTCGAGGCGGCCTTGAACGGAGCCGTCAAAAACATCGTTGCCCACGCGGATGCGCAGGCCGCCGAGCAAGGCGGGATTGACCTGATACTGGGCGACGAGGTCGGAGCCGTATTGTTTGGCGAGGCCGGCCACCACGCGCTGGCGGGTGGCTTCGTCGAGTTCCACCGCGCTTTCGACGGTGACTTTGCGGCGCTCGAGATCGAGGCGGGTGAGGCGTTGCAGGGCGGCAAGAATGCCGGCGTAATCGCGTGGTTTGGAATCGACCAGGCGGGTAATGACCGTGCGCAGCTTCGCGTCATCGAGCCGGCCGCCAGTCTGGCAAAGCCCGAACAGGCGGCGTGCGGTGGTGGCGGCGACTTTGGAGATTTTCATGACGCGGAGAGAGGGAAACGGGAGGAGAAATCAACCTTCGACCTTGGCGAGCGCGTCTTCGTTGATGCGACGCTGATCGTCCGCGGTGAGCACCTTGCCGGTGACTTGGGAGGCGGTGGCGGCTACCAGACGGCCGAACTCGCGTTTCAATTCCAGATTGAGGCGGTCGCGATCGGCGGTGGCGGCGGCTTCGGCTTTGGCGAGAATGTTTTGGGCCTGGGCGATAGCCTCCTGAGCCTTCTGTTCGGTGAAGGCATGGGCTCCCTGCTTGGCCTCATTGATCAGGCGAACGGCATCGTCATTGGCCTTGGCGATAGCCGCGGCGGTGGTTTTTTCGGAGTCGGCGAGTTGTTTCTCGATGCGTTTGAGTTTCTCCTCGCCCTCGGCGATGCGGGTGCGGCGCTGTTCGAGCATGACCTTGATCGGCCCGAACGCGAATTTCTTCAAGATGATGATCACCAGCACGAAATTGAGGAGCTGGGCGATGAAGAACGGCCAGTTGACGCCGAATTTTCCGAGAAGTTCGGAGACGACGTTTTCTGCTTCTGCGCTGGCGAGGATCGGGAACATTGCGGTTAGGCTGGAATATGGAAGCGGTGAAACCTGAGAAATGGAAGCGTCCGGAGGATGGGGTTTCGACCACCCTCCGGCGCTGGGTGTGAGTGGATTACTTGACGGCGAAGGCGGAAAGGATGAACACCCCTTCGGCGAGAGCGGCCAGAATGATGGCGATCACCAGAATCGGGGTGGCGGCACCTGGATTGCGGCCGGTGGCTTCTGCGGCTTTGGAGCCAAGGATGCCGATGCCGAGACCGGCGCCTAGCGCGGCCGTGGCGACGTGGATGTTGCCGGTGATTTCAGCGAGCATGGGGATGATGGACATGGTGTGTGTATTGGTTGTGTTGTTGGTTTCAGGCGCCTCCCGCGATCTCGTCATGGTCGAGGAGCCAAAAGTGTTTCAGTGGTGTGCTTTCTCTCCGGCGTGTTCACAGATCAAGCGGAGGAAAACCGCGGTGAGCAGCATGAAAACCAGCGCCTGCACCAGGCCGACCAGCAGTTCCATGAAGTAAAACGGCAGGGCGGGCAGGAACGCCAGTTTCGCGGGCATCAGCGCCATGAGTTTTTCCAAGGTCTGCTCGCCGCCGTAGACGTTGCCGAAAAGACGGAAAGTGAGCGCCACCGGGCGGATCATGATGGAGATGATTTCCAACACGCCCACCGCGAGGAAGATCGGAATCATCATCGCCAGCATCAAGCCGTGGAAGGTTCCCTTGGGGGCGAAAATGTGATGGAGGAAGCCGCCGATGCCGTTCTCCGTCAACGCCCAGTAGAACCAGAGCACCGCGAAGGTCAAGCCCATGGCCAGCGTCATGTTGAGGTCGGCATTGCCGCCGCGCAGGAATCCGACGATGTGGCCGTGGCCGTTGTAACGGCCGATCGTGCCGACCCCGGGGATCAGGCCGATCCAGTTGGTCACTAGAATCAGCAGGAAAACCGAGGCAAAAAACCAGAAGGTCTTTTTCACCATGTAGTCACCCAGAAGGCTGGCCAGGAAATCATACAGGCTTTCCACCAGCCACTCGGCGAAGTTCTGGAAACCGGTTGGCACCAACGCCATCTTGCGGGTGGCTGCACGGCAGAACAGGGTGATGAGGGCCACCGCCAGCCAGACCATCAGCATCGAGTTGGAAATGTACGGAAAACTCTCGAAAACGGGCGTGGCATTCAGCGGCAAGCTCGCGTCTCCCCCCCCTTCGGATGCAAGGGCGGGAACAAGGCTGGAAAGCCAGGCAAGCAGGGAGATAATGAGCGGGCGACGGTTCATTCCGGACAGTGCCCGCAGACAGAGGGCACGGGGTCTGTAATGACCTTCGCGGGGGCTCGCAAGTTCTTTTCCAGAAAAATCTCTCATTTTGTGAGAGCCTCCCGCGACCACGGATTTCCCGCCCGCCTGAAACCCGATTCGACTTCCGTTTCGCCATCCGGGAAAGCCGCACCGCAGTCTGGCAGGGAGTCTTCTCCCGGTTCCCAACCGCTCGTTTCCCTAGCAACTTCGGCAGTTCCGCCGGGTCCCGTAATGGCGCCCGACAGCCCGGGCGGCGACCTAACAATGAATCGCCTTCAACCGGAAAGCTCCGCTCCACGCCGTCGTCGCCCGGTCGCTCGCGGTGGCGGCGAGTCCCGCACGGACCCGGAAGTCAAGCCACCACTCGAAAAAAACCGTTTGACTTCAACGGATTTTGGCTTGCCAACCCCATCTCCCATCCGCACAAATTTCCTTTGCCATGAATAAAGCTGAACTCATCGAATCCATCCAAGCCGCCCTCGGAAAAGACGCCACCAAACGCGCCGCCGACGAAGCCCTCGAAGCCGTCCTCAATTCCATCGCCCAAGGCGTCCAAAAGGACAAAAAAGTCCAAATCATTGGGTTTGGTACTTTCGAAGTCAAAAATCGCGCGGCACGTATCGGCCGCAACCCGAAGACCGGAGAATCCATGAAAATCGCCGCTTCCCAGTCGGTGGGTTTCAAACCTTCCTCCGTGCTCAAAGGCTCGCTCTGATCACCCGCGGGCTCCGGTCCCTCGACAATCCATCAACCAATCAACCAAAAACCCCGGCCCTTCACGGCCGGGGTTTTCTTGTCACGACAGCTTCTGTGGACAGAGTCCCTGCCATCCACTAAGTCCCGGCCCCCAACGCAAGCCCCAAGCTCCATGAAACCACGCATCACTCTCGCAGAAACCCGCCTTCCGGATGGCAGCACGCTCGCCCTTCAGGAACATGACGGCCGCAAAGCTCTCCTCATCCATGGCCAACAAATCTGCGGCCCCGCCACCCGCGCCGCCGAGGAGGAGCTCGCACGGCTCGCCAGCGCACCCTTCCGGCCGGCCCGCCAACCGAAACTCTGGTTCGTCGGCCTCGGCCTCGGCCACACGCTCGCCGCCGTCGGTGCCGAACTGAAACAAAAACGCGCCACCTTCACCGTCGCCGAGCCACTCGCCGCCCTGCCCGAGTGGCACCGCCAGCATCTGCCCGATAGCCCGCTGCTCACCGACCCGCGCGTCGAGCTGGAGACCGACTGCGGGCCGTCCGCGCTCACCCGTCAGGCTGGCTTGCTGCATGCCATCCTGCTGCATCTGGACGCCTCGCCCACCGGACCCGGCAACCGCCCGTGGGTGGACGACCGCCGCTGGCTTTCCGCCGCATTTGAAGCTTTGCAACCGGGCGGTCTGCTCGCCATTGCCGGCTCCCGTCCGGTTCCAACGCTCACCCGCCGGCTCCAGCGCTCCGGTTTCGAGGTGGCCGAATTCAGCGTCCCCGCTTCGCCGGATGCCAAGAAATCCCGCTTTCTGCCAATCTGGCTCGCCCGCAAGGGCAACGCTGCGGGTTGATCTGTGGCACACTCCATGCTTGCTTCACTCCGCTCATGATCCGTTTGACCGCCCTCTATCTCGCCCCCGCCTTGATCGCCGCCGCCCACGCCGCGGAAATTACCGTGGAACCACGGCCGTTCACCGTCGAAATCACGTTCACCGCCACCGCCCTCCCAGACAAGGGCTGCGGGTTGCTCCAGCTCGAACCGAAATCCTGGCCGGATTTCGAAATTCTCGAACTCGCCGCCCACGGCCGCCGTGTTGCCAAGGGCGACACCCTCGTCCGCTGCGATCCGGAAGCCATCGACAGGAAACTTGTGGATACCCGCCGGGGCGTCGCGGCCGCAATCCTCTCGCTGGCCCAGGCCGAGCTCGATCTCAAACACCTGCAGGAAACCGCGCCCCACACACTGGCGGCTTTGGGACGAGCTGCGGAAATCGCCGCCGAGGAAAACGCCTATTTCGTCAAAACCCGCCTCAAAGCCACCGAAGAGGCCGTCGCCCAGGCCCTGGAGCGCAAGAAACAAATGCTCTCCAACCAACAGGAGGAACTCAAGCAGCTCGCCAAAATGTATGCGGCCGACGACCTCACCGAAAGCACCGAGGAAATCATCCTCACCCGCCAGAAAGACGACGTGATCGCCGCCGAGTTCGCCCTGCGCATCGAAGCACTCGAACACAAGCGTGCCATCGAGGTGACCCTCCCGCGCGAGGCGCTCACCCTCGCCAACAGCGAGCGCGACTCCGCCCTCAAACTCCGCAAGGCGCAGCAAGACATCCCGCGTTCGATCGCACTCCACAAACTGGAACTCGAAACCCTGAAAACCGCCCACCTGCGCGAAAAGGAAACCCTCGCCAACCTCGAGGCCGACCGCGCCCTGTTCGAAATCAAAGCCCCTGCCGACGGTTGGTTCTATCACGGTCCGATCGAAAACGGCCGCTGGTCTCCGGCTGAAGCGCTCAAATTCCTGTTCAAGGGCGGCCGTCCGCCCGCAAGCCGGCCCTTCGCCACCTTCGTTCCCGCCGTCGCCAAGCTCGCTTGGGTCGCCTTTCTCGACGAGGCCACCGCCCGCTCGCTCAAACCCGAGCTGACCGGAACCGCCACGCTGGCCGGCCGCGAGGACATCGAGATCCCCGTGAAACTCATCCAGGCCGCCGCCTCACCCGGACCGGACGGCACCTATCGCGCGGATCTGTCCGCCACGTTCCCCAAGGATTTCACCCCCGCCACCGGAGCCACCGCCCAGATCCGCATGATCTCCTATCACCAGCCCGCCGCCATCTCGATCCCCAGCAAGGCCCTTGCTTACGACCCCAAAGGCTGGACCGTTGAAGTGAAACTCGCCGATGGCAAATCCGAACGCCGCCCCGTCAAACGCGGCCGGGTTTCCAAGGACGACACGGAAATTCTATCCGGGCTCGAAGTCGGGCAGGTGATTTTGGCACCCTGAGAAGACACAAGACTTCAAGACAAGAGAAGACAAGAGCAGAAACCTCTGATGCATTTCCCAGGATCTAATATGCGTGCGGCCCGGGGCACCGGTTCGCCGATTCTTCCTCTTCGTCTTGCGTCTTGCGTCTTGATTCTAACTCTATCCTGCTGCGCTTTCTCCGCGGAGGCCCCCGCCGCCAAGCCCGAAATCACCCGCGCCACCCTCGATGCCTCGATCCGCCGCGGGGTGGATTTTCTTCTAACCGCTCAGAACCCCAACGGCTCGTGGGGCGGCCCCACCCGCACCAAGGGACTCAACATCTACGCCCCGCTGCCCGGCGCCCACCACGCCTTTCGCGCCGGTGCCACCGGCCTGGCGCTGGCAGGATTGATCGATGCCGCCGATGCCCGGCCCGAGGTCGCTTCCGCCATCGACAAGGCGGCCGCGTGGACCGCCGCCGAGCTGCCGAAACTCCGCCGCGCCGATCAGACCACCACCTACAACGCCTGGGGCCACGCCTACGGTCTTCGCGCCATCACTCGTCTCTATCAGCGCGAAAAGGATCCCGCCAAAAAAACCGAATGGGCCCGCCTCGCCCAGGAACAGGTCGATCTCGCCAACCGCTACGAAGAGGTCAACGGCGGCTGGGGTTATCTCGATCTCTTCGACGACCTCACCACGCAGAAACCCTCCGGACTGCCCACCTCCTTCACCACCGCCACCGTGCTGCTCGCCATGGCCGAGGCCCGCGAGGTGATGGGCGTGAAACTCGATGCAACGATCGCCAAGCGCTCGATCGCCTCCATCAACTATCAGCGCACGCCCGATTTCTCCTACACCTATTCGTTTTCCCACCGGATGCATCCGCGCGTCGATATCAACCGGCCCGCCGGTTCGCTCGCCCGATCGCAAGCCTGCAACGCCTGCCTGCGGATCTTTGGCGAAAAAGCCGTGACCGATGAAGTCCTCACCACCTGGGCCGACCGGTTCCTCGCCCGGGAAGGGTTTCTCAGCAATGGCCGCAAACGGCCGGTGCCCCATTCGACGTTCTTCCGCATCTCCGGTTATTTCTATTACTACGGCATCTACTATTTCACCGAATCCGTCGAGCTGCTGCCCAAGGAAACCCACGCCGCCTATGCCAAGGGACTCACCGCCATTCTGTTGGAGCGCCAGGAAAAGGACGGCTCGTGGTGGGACTATCCGCTCTACGATTACCACCAGCCCTACGGCACCGGCTACGCCCTCATGGCCCTCGCCTGGTGCCGGGACGCCATCGCGGAATGATGGCGTTCACCACGGCACCGGGATCGTGTCGGGAATTGTAAAAATTTCAGTGACTTGATCCAGCGCGCAATAGCGGCACTTCAAAGAAGGTGAGAGCCGCGATGCCGTTCTTGCCGTAAAGCAAGGTCTTGGAGTCCCACTTCTTGTCCACCAGATAAGTGATGGTTTTCGCGGTGGCGGGCGACGTCAGCTTGAGCTTGATGATATTGCCGGATACCGAGCCCGCTGCGACCTTATCGGCTTCGCCGTCCAGATAGAACTGGCTTCCCAGCGCGTCATACCAGGCCATCGGCTGGTCGAACTCCAGCGCGATCTCGTCCAGCTTGTCAGTCGTGTAGGTCGCCTTCTTGAGATCGGCCGCCGTGACGGCCGTGGCGGGCGTCTTTCCATAGTTGTAGTGTTCGACGACAGGGAGTAGCTGGCGGGCAAGCTCCGCATAGCCGGCGGGAGGGAAATGGCATGGCCCTTCCGGTTTGACGCCAAGCGTGGACTGGATGGTCATGTTGGAGAAGTGGCGCGGCAGGAGTCTTTGCACCTCGCGCAGCTTATCACTGTGCCTGTTGCCTCCGATGGAGCACGAGTTCGGCCAGATCTGGAAGATATAATTATGCCGGATGTTCGGATAGTCCCGCGTCCAGGCCGCCGTCATGTCGAGGAAGTGCCGCTCATGCGATTCCCAGCCATAACCGCCAGTCTCGCCCCAGTTGCTCTGGTTGCACTCGCCCTGGTGCCAGAACGCGCCGCGGATGCCATCAGTCAGACCGGCCTGTTCGATCCGGTTGAGAAGGCGGCCATAGATCGACTTTTTATCCAGAGGATCCGCCTCGTTGCGCTGATGCGCCTCGATCAAGGTGCCTCCAACCGCTCCGTTCATGATGCAGATCGGGACTTTCTGACTCTCTACCAGAAGTATGGCAAGGTCCATGCCCCAGCATCCGATCTGCCAGTGTCCGCCCTGCCGGCGCACCGCGTTGCCCCATCCGCTGGCGATATCTCCTCCGTTGTCACCGAAACTGCGAATCCACTCGCTCGTGTCGGGATGCTCGCCAGGACCCCAATCCGTCGCCAGCGCGTTGGATTGCCCGTTGATCAGATAGGCATCGCCGCATACCAGGTTGGTGACGGTTTTTAAAACCTTCTCATCGTTTCCGACCTTGGAACCAAACTCCACCTTGTATTTGATGAGGCCGGGTTTGAGTTTGATAGAAAACCCAAAGGTCTTGTCAGCCGTGGGTTTCTGGCTTTCGGTTTTCACCAGCTTGTCGTCGGCATAGACCTTGAGGAACACCGAGTCGGCTGGCTCGGTCATCGAGCCGTGGTAATACAGAGTGCCTTCGTTCCTGTCGTCGCGGGCATAGAACTGATGGTTGACGGGTTGTTCGTCTTTGCCGGGAACGCGCCGCACCCAGGCATCTTTCGCGGGCTCCTTGACCTCTATCTCGATGGTCTGCGTGACGGGCTTGCCGCCGTTGCTCGCCGCCGCCGTCACCGTCAGCTTGCCGCTGTTGCGCGAGTGTTTGTGCGTCAGCTTGCCAGGCGCGACTTCCTTCAATTCCACCAGCGTAGGCACGGTCCAATCATAGCTCAACTCGCCGGCATACTTCGC